>CAZPWR010000128.1:0-2437 GCA_964590555.1 uncultured Anaerolineae bacterium
CAAGGGCTTCAGTGAAGAGTTCTACCGCAAAGTCTGCTTTGGCACGCTGCAGCCAGTCCTGAACACCATGAAGATAATCCAGGAAGAGGGGATACACCTGGAGATAGTGAACTTGATAGTGCCTACCCTCAACGATTCGGAAGAGCAGATAAGGGGATTGTGCCGCTGGATTGTGGAAAACTTAGGGCCGGATGTCCCAACCCATTTCTCCCGCTTTTTCCCGATGTACAAACTAACCCACCTACCGCCAACCCCGGTGAGCACTTTGGAGATGGCAAGGGAAATAGCGGTGGAAGAGGGGATAAGATTTGCCTACGTGGGGAATGTGCCGGGCCATAAATGGGATAACACTTATTGCCCAAGGTGCGGCAAGGCGATAATAAACCGCCTGGGGTTTAGCATAGTAGGATACCATCTGAAAGATGGGAAGTGCGAATATTGTGGGGAATCCATACCTGGGGTCTGGGCTTAGCTTTAGGCCTCAAATTTCTTGGGGAATACCACCGTAGCAATCGTCCCACTTCCGTCCGCTCTTTCCAGATTGAACTTTCCCCGCAATTCCTCTTCAGCCAGAGTCTTCACAATCTTCAGCCCAAGGCTTTCCGTCTGCAAAGGTTCAAACCCTTCGGGAAGCCCTACCCCGTCATCGTGCACCGTAATCTTAACATTGCTTTCCAAGTCCTCAATATTCACCGCTATATGCCCGATTGTTCGGTCCTTGTAGCCGTGCTCTAAAGCGTTCTGCAAAAGCTCATTTACTATGAGGGCACAAGCGGTAGCCTGCTCCGAGGGCAAGAGGATTTCAGGCCCCTGGATTTCTATGGATATGCGCTTTTCCGGCGTTAGCATTCCCTCCTTAGCTTGCTCCACTATTTTGCGGCACAGTTCTCTCAAATCAATGAAGTTTGTAGCATGCTCTGAGAGGAACTCGTGGATTATGGCAATGCTCAGGATTCGGTTGATGCTATCGTTCAAAGCGGCCTTGGCCTCCTCACTTGCTACGCGACGAGCTTGAAGGCGCAGGAGGGCAGCCACGGTCTGGAGGTTGTTCTTGATGCGGTGGTGAATTTCCTTAATCAGCGCCGTTTTAACCCTAAGCTCTTTTTCCTTACGGCGTTCCTCAGTAGCATCGTGGATTACGAGCATAGCTCCGGCCAGGGACATGGAAGGCTTACCCAAAAGCGGGGTCAGGATTTCCCTGAAGCGAGAAGGCGGCTCATAGATTGGGAGGGCTCGCTTTATCCAGACTATATCTCCTTCCAGCTTCTCCTCCTCTTGCCGAAATTCCCCCTCTTCCAAAGCCGCCTTAAGCATCTCTCGGTCCCCGGCAAGGAGGCGGGACAAGGAAGCATCTCTCAAATCGCGCATTATCCCCACCTTGCGGTAAAGGTTAGCGGCTACCCCGCTTATGTAACGGATGAACCCCTGGTCATCTACCACGATTATTCCATCCTGTTCAGTTACGGGGTAGAAGGACTGGGTTTTCTCCAAGAGGCCACGGCGGGCCATGTGGTGGAGGTAGTGGAGGGCGAGCTGGAAGACAGGGCTGCGGCGGCGCCGTCTCTCGTATTCCAAGAGGTTGGATTCAAAACTGAGGACGCCAACAATTCGCCCTTTGCCGTCAATTATGGAGAAAGTCTCCTCAACCATTGGGGCATCCATGCCCAATAGCAGACCCTGCCTCTTCCAGCAGCCTGAGCGCCTGAAAGCTCTGAAAACGAGAGGCCTTTCAACCCTGTAGACGTAGCGGCCTTGAAGGCTTTCGGGATAAAGTGGGGAGATTGAGCGGGGCATGACATGCGCCAGGATTACCACCGCATCCCTGGCTGGAACTTTATAGTAGACGAAAGCATCAGCCTTGGTTAAATCGGCAATGAAGTTAAGGCCTGCTATCACTCGCTTTAGGATTTCCCAATCCTCTTCCCTGACCAGCACCCCTGGGAAGACCACTTCGTCCCCCTTTTGGAAGTATTCAATGAAATTATAGCAAGTTTTTCGGCCCCAGCAAAGGGATTTAGCTTACGCGCACGGCTATCCAGTTTGCCAGCCCAACGCCGAATCAGCGGACGTCATCTGGCCGCACCTTCCGACCCGTGCGGGAGGAGATGAGAGTGGCGAGGGTAAACTGAAGCATCGCCTTGCCTGTGGGATCATCCAGCACCGGTTGCCCGCCGCAGGTCAGCACTTCAATCAGATGACGGGTGCAATCTATGAAACTGTCATGCCACTCAAAGCGGTCCACGGGGATGGCGGTGGTTTTTCCCTCCCGGAACAACATCAGCGGCGGCAGGTCCACAGTTTTGGCTGCGCAGCAGTTCATATGCTAACATGGCTGCGGATCATCTGCGGCTCGCCCGTTTCGCCCGCCTCTGTCATCTCCTTAGCCCGCACATACGGGGGGTAGAAGACGAAGGGTTCGAACACCCGCAGCCGGGGC
>CAZPWR010000129.1:0-1963 GCA_964590555.1 uncultured Anaerolineae bacterium
AAAGAAAGCCTTAGAAGCCGAAGGAAGAAGCTACGTCATCCGCTTGAAAGTCCCTCTTGAAGGGAAGACCTCATTCCACGACCTCATCCACGGTGAAATCACTGTAAACAACGTGAACATTGAAGACCTAATCCTTCTCAAGTCCGATGGCTACCCAACCTACCACTTGGCCAACGTTGTAGATGACCACTTCATGAAGATAACCCACGTAATGCGGGCCGATGAATGGATTCCCTCAACCCCCAAGCACATCCTCCTTTACAAAGGCTTTGGGTGGGAACCACCGCAATTCGCTCACCTTCCTGTAATCCTCTCACCCACTGGGAAAGGCAAGATGAGCAAACGTAAAACCGTAGGAGCAGATGGCCGAGTTTACCCCGTGCTGGTCAGGGAGTTCAAAGAGGCAGGCTACCTACCGGAAGCAATGTTCAACTTCCTGGCCTTAATTGGCTGGTCCTACGATGACCGAACGGAGATAATGACCAAGGAGCAACTGATTGAGCGTTTCTCCTTGGACAGGGTTAAATCATCCCCGGCCTCCTTCTCTTACGATAAACTGGAATGGATGAACGGCTACTACATCCGTCAGCTCAATCCCGATGACTTGGCCAATAGGCTTGTGCCTTTCCTACAGAGGGCGGGGCTCAAAGCCGACTTCAGCAAGATAAGGCCGATAGTGCCCCTTATCCAAGAGAGGATAAAAACCCTCAGCGATGCAGTAGCGTTGGTGGACTTTTTCTTCCAAGAAAACATAAGCTACGAACCGGAAGCTCTGGTCGGGGATAATATGACTCCCCGTGAATCTTTAGAAGCTCTCCGCCGGGCATACGAGAGGGTCTTAGCCCTGCCTTCTTTTGAGGAAAAAGCGATTGAAGAATCGTTAAGGGCACTTGCTGCTGAGATGGGCCTCAAAGCTGGGCAGCTCTTCGGCATCATTAGAACAGCTGTGACTGGCAAAAAAGTAGCGCCGCCGCTTTTTGGCACCATGGCTATCCTGGGCAAGGACCGAACTCTGGCCAGGATGGAAAAGGCTCTCAAGCTCCTGGAGAAGCTGGCAGCATGAAGCGGGAATATCCTGAAGCCCCTGTTCCGGCCGTAGGAGCTGTGATAATCCACCAAGGGAAAGTGCTCTTAGTAAAAAGGGCAAAGGACCCTGCCCGCGGTTACTGGAGCATACCCGGTGGAGTCATTGAACTTGGGGAAAAAGCCAGGGAGGCTTTAAAGCGAGAAATTAAGGAAGAGTGCGGGATAGAAATTGAAGTAGGGCCGGTCTTAGAAGTGGTGGATAGCCTAATGTGGGATGCTGAGGGGAGACTTCGTTTTCATTACGTCATTGTAGATTTTCTGGCTTACCCTAAAGAGCTTGGTGTATGCCCGTCCTCGGATGTGGAAGAGGCCCGTTGGTTTGCCCCTGAAGAACTTGATGGGATTCTTCTTCCCCCTGGGACAAAAGAATTACTCAAGCGAGCTTTCCTCCAAAGCCGCTGAAGCTAACGTCCTGGTTTCCCCTGTAACTCTACCACGAATGTAACCACAACCATTGGCAACCCCCTTGGCCGTGGCCCTAAGCGAATGGGGTAGTGAAATCTGGGGGTATTCACCCACGGAACCTTAAAAGGAGCAAATTTTCAACCTCTGCAAACTTGCCACGAGTGGGCCCAAAAACGCTGGCGAACCCTCTGCAAACGTGGGTGGGGAAATTTTTTCATGCCGATTGAAATCAGCCTCTTTGGGCCTCCGGCCGGTGGTCGGCCTCCGCTGACCTTTGTTTGGACAAATCCCCAGGAGGCCTAAAGTCCTGCGAATTCTCAGCTCACGAGGGCAGGAGAATTGGGGGGTCCAGGGGGGGTCCCCCCAACCTCCCGTAACCCCCTGCGAGGGGGGCCAACCCCCCGTAAACCCCCCCGCGAGGGGGGCAGACCCCCCCGTGCCCCCCCCCACGCGCGGGCCGACAGCCCCCACA
>CAZPWR010000130.1:0-2169 GCA_964590555.1 uncultured Anaerolineae bacterium
GGATTTAGGCTTCCCCGGCTCTTACCCCTTCACCCGAGGCATATACCCGACTATGTACCGGGGGCGCTTATGGACAATGCGCCAATACGCCGGCTACGCTACAGCTGAGGAAACCAATGCCCGCTTCAAGTACCTCTTAGCCCAGGGCCAGACAGGCCTACCCGTAGCTTTTGACCTCCCAACACAAACAGGCTACGATGCCGATCACCCAATAGCCTTAGGTGAAGTTGGGAGGGTAGGCGTTTCCATAAGTTCGCTTGAGGACATGGAGCGCCTCTTTGATGGCATACCTTTGGACAAAGTTTCCACCTCTATGACCATAAACGCCACTGCCCCTATAATCCTGGCCATGTACATTGCCGTGGCCAAGAGGCAAGGGGTTGACCCTAAAGTCCTTGATGGCACTGTCCAGAACGATATCCTCAAGGAGTATGTTGCCCGCGGAACCTACATCTTCCCCCCAGAACCATCCATTCGCCTTACCGTTGACATCATGGAATACTGCAGCCGGGAACTGCCCCGCTGGAACTCAATAAGCATAAGCGGTTACCACATCCGGGAGGCTGGGGCTACCGCTGTACAAGAGCTTGCTTTCACCTTGGCCAACGGTATAGCTTACGTGGAAGCAGCCATCAAGCGTGGGCTTGATGTTGACTCCTTTGCTCCGCGCATTTCCTTCTTCTTCGGTGCTCACAACAACCTCTTTGAAGAGGTGGCAAAATTCAGGGCTGCTCGCCGCCTCTGGGCCAGAATAATGCGGGAGCGCTTCGGGGCCAAAAACCCCGCCTCCTGGATGCTCAGGTTCCACACCCAAACCGCAGGCTGTACCCTTACTGCCCAGCAGCCTTTAAACAACATAATCCGGGTGACCATCCAGGCTCTGGCCGCTGTCCTGGGAGGAACCCAGTCCCTTCACACAAACTCCTACGACGAAGCCCTCGCCTTGCCCAGCGAAGAAGCCGTCCGGATAGCCCTCCGCACCCAGCAGATAATCGCCCACGAATCAGGGGTGACGGATACGGTTGACCCCCTGGCCGGAAGCTATTATGTGGAAAGCCTTACCAATGAGATTGAAGAAAGGGCCGAGGAATACATAAAGCGCATAGACGCCATGGGTGGGGCCATAAGGGCCATAGAATCGGGCTACATCCAGCGCGAGATTATGGAGAGCGCTTACCGCTACCAGAAGGAGATTGAGGCCCGAGAGCGCGTTGTGGTGGGGGTCAATGAATATGTGATGGAAGAAGAGAAGCGGGCTTTGAAGCTTCTCAAGGTTGACCCTGCCGTTAGGGATAGGCAGATAGCGCGGCTTCAGGAAGTCCGGCGCCGCCGCGATAACGCTAAAGTTGGAGAACTTTTAGCCAAGCTTGAGGAAGCAGCCAGAGGGTCTGATAACCTCATGCCGGTTATACTGGAGTGCGTGGAGGCCTACGCTACCCTTGGCGAAATCTGCGATGTCCTCAGGAAAGTCTTCGGGGAA
Source organism: uncultured Anaerolineae bacterium (assembly GCA_964590555.1). Classification (GTDB taxonomy): domain Bacteria; phylum Chloroflexota; class Anaerolineae; order SpSt-600; family SpSt-600; genus SpSt-600. Next base: position 1,481 of record CAZPWR010000130.1, read on the forward strand.
TACAGGGCGCCGGTGCTACTTTAGGGTGCTCTTTTTGGCCCTCCTCAGCCTTACAACCATGGCTTTTGGCCCGCCGGCCCTTAGGGAGAGGGATACAGCCGGCCTGAAATTTTACCCTTATCAAATCCGGGAACTGGCCGAAAGCCGTCATCCCACCATTGAGGCCAAAGCCTTCCTCCTGGCCGACTTCGCCACTGGAACCGTCCTCCTGGCCCAGAACGAGCACGAAAGGCTTCCACCCGCCAGCTTGACCAAGATAATGACGGCCGTCTTGGCTTTGGAAAAATCCTCATTGAGCGATACCGTGGTGGTTGGGAAAGGGGTCACAGGGTTAGAACCGCCGATTTTGGGACTCTGGCCTGGGCAAAAAGTATCCATGGAGAACTTGCTCTACGGCCTCCTCCTCGTTTCGGCGAACGATGCCGCTGCCGCCATTGCTGAACACATAGCCGGAAGCCAGGAAGCCTTCGTAGAGATGATGAACCAGAAAGCAGCCGAGCTGGGGATGCGAGACACGCACTTTACCAACCCCCAAGGCTTTGATTCCGAAGGGCACTTCTCTGCCGCTTACGCCCTTTGGCTCCTCGCCCGCTACGCCCTGGCTAACCCGACCTTCGCAGCGATAGTTTCAACCCGTGAGCGGGGGGGGCTTCTCTCCCCCAACCGCTTCCTCAGCCTTTACCCTGGTG
>CAZPWR010000131.1:0-3059 GCA_964590555.1 uncultured Anaerolineae bacterium
CTTGGTTGAAGGGGAAAAGCTCTATTCCCAGCTAAAAGGCCAAGGGATTGAAGTCCTCTTTGATGACCGAGACGAGAGCCCAGGGGTCAAGTTTACCGATGCTGACCTCATAGGCCTCCCTTGGAGAGTGGTTGTGAGCAAACGCTCCCTCTCCCAAGGAGGAGTTGAAATCAAAAGAAGGGCCGAGACCGGGTCAAGGGTTATCCCCTTAGAGGATTTCCTCAGAGAATTTCAATCCGGTAATCTATGAGCTCCACTTGGGGGTAGTGCTCAGTTATCCACTCAACGACGCTGCTTAGGAGACGGTGAGCGAGTTCCTGGCTTATGGAGACGCAAGCCATGCCCAGCTCGGCCCTCTGCCAGAGGTCCTGGGCCCCAACCTCGGCGATGGAGACATTGAATGTGTTCTGAACCCGCCGGATTATGGACTGAATTATTCTCCTTTTGTCCTTGAGGGAGCCGTTCCCAGGTAGATGAAGTTCAATTACGCAAGTTCCGACTACCAAGTCCAGCTTATCCTCTCTTCAATCCATCCTCTTGAATTTTCCCTGTCAATACCAACGATGCCGTCGGGGCTTCCTCCGAGGGCAAAAAGGCGCCTTAGGCCTGAGCCATCAGGCCTTATAGCCCATACAGCCCATTCCCCGCCTCGGTTGGAGAGGAAAGCGATGTAGTTTCCATCGGGAGACCAGGTGGGAAGGCCATCTATAGCCGGGTCTTTGGTCAAGCGCCTTAGGCCTGTCCCGTCAGAGTTTACGATGTAAATTTCCCAGTTGCCATCCCGCATGGACATGAAAGCAATCTTTCGGCCGTCGGGGGAAGCTTCCGGAGCAGAATCGGTAGGGTCAGTAGTCACACGCCTGAGGATGACTCCGTTTGTGGTGATTATGAACAAGCCGCAATCACGGCATTGTCTGGCCGCGTAGACGATGGTGCCATCGGGCAACCAGGATGGGTATTCCCCAAATACCGGGCCATACTTTCCCCCGATATCGGCCATGATAACTCCGTAGCCACTTACAGTAGTGATGTAAATCCTGGGGAGCCGGTCGGGGTCTTGGCGAGAATGGAAAGCGAAGCTTCTATCGTCAAAGGACCAGCTGGGGCGAGCTGCCTCTGAGTGCCAGTCGGAGCCTTGGATGTTCCACCAGTCCCCTCCTATGACTTGGCCGAATATCCCCCGCCGCTCGTTATTCCAAGAGCGGTAGGCGATCCGGGTGCCATCGGAGTTGAAATCGGGCTGGCTGGCTTGCTCCAAGAGCTTCTTTCGGCCTGAACCATCAACGTTGGCTACGAAGATGTCGTAAGTCTGACGAGCAGGGTCATAAAGGGGGAAAGCTATTCGCCCCTTAAGGGCCACAGGCTGAGGCGAAGGGCTTGGAGAAGGGGTAAAAGTTGCCGTCGGAGAAGGAGCTGAGGTAAACGTAGGGGTTGGGCTGGCCGGAGGAGGCGCTGGGGTGAAAGTTGGGGAGGGAGTAAAAGTAGGAGTTGGAAGGACAACCGTCACTCTTGGGGTAGGGGCTGGGGTCTTGCAAGATGCCGCTAAAAGGCATAGAGCAATGATTAAAGCTAAGGTTCGCCCTTTCATCTTGCCCCTCCTTTAGCTTTAAAAGTCCATTCTTCGCTTGTGTATTTTTCCCGCAGGCTGGCAGCCTGCTCTTCTTCAAACGGTGTAAGAGAAGAAGGCACCAAGAGAAGGTTAAAGGCTTCCCGAAAGCCTCGGATGAAAGCCGTAGCAGCCTCATCAAAGGTTACTTCTCGCCCCAGTATCTCGGAAAGGGTTGACGCTCTCAGGCGGATTCTTTCCTCAAGGGCTTGCCTTTCCTGGCTTCCAAGGCGCAGGAAGCGAGCGATTGCGGCGATGTCGCCCTTCAAGGGTATAGAGCCATGCTGAAGGATAGCCCCTTTGCGGCGGAGCTGAGCACTCCCTATGACCTTTTTCCCTTCGCATTCTATCTCGTAATCGGAAGGCGCCTCAAAACAGACCGGGCTTGATAGGTAATCTTGGCGTGAGGGTAAGGCTTGGTAAGGCCTTAAGCCCAGGATTTCAAGCCCCCTCAGAAGGCCATAGCTTATCCTTCGGAATGAGTCCAAGACACCTGTGCCCGCTAAGGGGTGGGAAGAAGGCAGGACTACGCTGTAGGTGAGCTCGTTGTGGTGGAGGATGGCTTTGCCACCTGTCGGCCTTCGCACTATGTCAACCCCGGCCTTACGGCATTCTTCCAGGTCTATTTCTTCCTGAACTGACTGGTTCAACCCCAGGGAGAGGCAAGGAGGTTCCCAGCCGTAGAAGCGCAGTGTGGGTGGGACGAGGCCCTCAGAGACGGCTTGGAGGATTGCCTCGTCTATGGCCATGTTAGTAGCGCCATCGGCAAAGCCGCTTACGATTAAGCGCCAGGTTTCGGCCATCTCAGCCATATGGTTCCATCAGCTTGCTGCTTGCGCTATCAATCTCGGCTTCCCTTAAGGCTTGGCGGACCTCGGCTGGCGAAGGAGGGTAGGGGAAATTGTAAAGTGGGCCTGAGGGCCGCTCGTTGTAGTAAGGGCGATTGCAATCGGGGCAACCCGATGTCCGGAAGGCTTCGCCATCGGAAAGTAGTTTTCTTAAGTCCAGCGGGGGGAAAGCTGTGAGCTTTCCTTCTTCGGAGAATGAGAAGTCCTCGGCTCGGGCCAGGTTGTGGACAATTAGATGGCGAGCGATTTGGATTCGCCGGTAAGAGGTTAAAGGTGGCGGGAGACAATTCTCCATCCTCGTTCCGGGCAGGGGGGTAAAGGCAAAGAGCCCAACGATTGCCCCTAAGTCGTGCATCCTTTGAATCATCCTAACCATTTCTTCTTCTGTTTCGCCCAAGCCCACGATTAGGTGGACTGCCACCCGGCCAGGGTAGCGAGAAGCAGTCTCTTCTATCAGGCATAGGAAGTTTTCCCAACCCAAGCCTTTAGTCTGAGCAAAGACCCTTTCAGAAGCAGCGTCCAGGCCGAGGCCCAGATGGTCAAGGCCGGCTTCAAAGAGGGCTTGGACTTCGGAGAGATTCTTGGGCAGGAGAGACGCATCTATA
>CAZPWR010000132.1:0-2307 GCA_964590555.1 uncultured Anaerolineae bacterium
AACGCTTCTTGCGGCAGCTCATAAGAGGAGTTAAGGAGAGGGTTTGATGGAAATAACTTGGATTGGCCATTCGTGCTTCAGGATAAAGGGGAAAGGGGTCACAGTAATCACTGACCCTTACAGTGAATCTATCGGCCTTGAACTTCCCCCACTCAAAGCCGATATCGTAACCGTAAGCCATTACCACCCAGGCCATGGTAACTGGGAGAAGGTGAAGGGGGAACCAAAGGTTCTGGATAGCCCTGGCGAATACGAGATAAAGGGCGTTTTTATAACTGGCATCCGCACTTACCACGATTCCCGCCAAGGTAAAGAGAGGGGCAAAAACGTGGCCTTTCTCTTTGATTTTGAGGATATTAGCATCTGCCACTTGGGAGACATCGGTCACATCCCCGACAAGGACCAGCTGGAGGCATTGGACCACGTAGACATCCTCTTGGTCCCAGTAGGAGGAGTCTCTACCATAGGGCCAGCACAAGCAGCGGAGATTGTCCGTCTCCTGGAGCCGGCTATAGTTATCCCCATGCATTACAGCGTGAAGGGGTTAGCTTTTAAGCTCAATCCGGTGGAGAAATTCTTCAAGGAGTTGGGTATCTCTACCCCCAAGCCCATTGAAACCCTCAAGGTTACAGGCCAGAATTTGCCTTCGGAAACTCAGTTTTACCTGATGGAGAGAAAAGCATGAGGAAGCTTGTGTTCTTGGCTGTAATTTTGACAGTTGTAGTAGGCTGCGCAAGCCCTCCGCCCGATCCAGCAAAACTTGTGGAAGAAGGGAAAGCCAAATTGAATGCAGGTGATTTTCAAGGGGCAGCCAATGCCTTTGAAGAGGCGATAAAAGCAGGGGCTTCTGGCCCCGAAGCTTATTTCCTCTTGGGGAATGCGCGCTTACAACTTGGGCAGATTGATTCCGCCATTGAAGCTTATAACAAAGCCCTTTCCCTAGACCCAGACCACCTCGGAGCCTTGACCAACCTTGGCACTGCTTATTACACAAAAGGCGAGCTTGAAGAAGCAATCCGCTATTACCGAAAGGGCCTTGAAATCAAGCCCGATGACCCTGAGCTACACTATCTCTTGGGAGCAGCCTACATCCAAAAAGGCCTATTGGACGATGCCTTGAAGGAAATGCAAGAGGCTCTTAGGCTGAAGCCGTCTTTCCCGGAACCTTACTTCGGGCTTGGAGTCATCTACAAGCTCAAAGGGGAGAAAAAGAAAGCTTTAGAAGCTTTTGAGCAATTCCTGAAAGCTGGACCTCCTCAGGACCCAAGGGCTGTGGAGGAGGCTAAGAAAATGATAGAAGAACTGCGATAAGGAGGATGGAAATGCCCGAAAAGGAGATAATCCCAAGGGTTGAAATGCCCCGGCAGGACCCTAAAGTCCGGAGGCGCAACTTCAACGAGGTAGCTTTAGGTTACGATTACGAGATGGCACTCAGGGAAGCTTCTCGCTGCCTCCAATGCAAGAAACCAAAGTGCGTGGAAGGGTGCCCTGTCAATATTGACATCCCTGGCTTCATCTACCACCTCCGGGAAGGGAATTTGGAGGAGTCAATAAAGGTCCTCAAGGACAAGAACAACCTCCCAGCCATATGTGGCAGGGTTTGCCCCCAGGAAACCCAGTGCGAAGAGGCTTGCATTCTGGGCAAAAAGTACCAGCCTGTGGCCATAGGCCGGCTGGAGCGTTTCGTGGCCGATTGGGACATAAAGCGAGGATTCCGCATACCTGAAATCCCAAAGCCAACGGGAAAACGCATCGCTGTAGTGGGATCGGGGCCGGCTGGACTTACCTGCGCTGCCGACTTGGCTCGGCTTGGCCACAAAGTGACCATATTTGAGTCCCTTCATGCCCCCGGCGGAGTCCTAATGTACGGCATCCCCGAGTTCCGCCTGCCCAAGGACATAGTCAACGTGGAAGTTGATTACGTCAGAGCCTTAGGAGTGGAGATTGAGCTGAACTGCGTGGTGGGAAAGACCATAACCTTGGATGAGATTTTCAAAGAAGGCTATGACGCCATATTCTTGGGAACTGGGGCTGGCCTGCCCCTCTTCATGGGCATCCCTGGGGAAAACTACAACGGGGTTTTCTCGGCTAACGAGTTCCTCACCAGGGTCAACCTGATGAGGGCCTACCGCTTCCCTGAGTACGATACGCCGGTCATGGTGGGGAAGAGAGTAGCAGTAGTGGGAGCAGGGAACGTGGCCATGGATGCTTCACGCTCGGCCTTGCGCCTTGGCGCCGAAGAGGTCATCATTGTCTACCGACGCTCCCGAGAAGAGATGCCCGCCAGAGCCGAGGAAATAGAAAACG
>CAZPWR010000133.1:0-4042 GCA_964590555.1 uncultured Anaerolineae bacterium
CGCGTCGTCGGGGGGGGGGGGGCCGGGGGGGGTGGGGGGGCGGGCGGGGGGGCGGGGGGGGGGGGCGGGAGGGGGGAGGAGGGGGGTGCGGAGTTCGGCTGCTTGCTTTAGCGACGCAGTGGCCTCCCGAAGCATACCAGCCTCAGGCTGCCAGGAGACTTGGATGATGTCCGACGCGAAGGCTTGAACTGTTACCGAGGCGCGGGCAAAGTGGCAGTGGAGGGCATTCTCCTCCTCACGGACGGAGAGGAGCGGGCCGGGGGTGGCAATGACGGGGCCAGGGGGCGGGAACGCACCCGGCGGGACGGGGATGCGGCGCAGGAAAGCCAAAAGGAGCGGTAGTCCCCGGAGAGGGCGTTTGGGGTCAGCGAACTTCGCCTCCACCCATCGGGTGCGAACAGCGTGGACGACACCGTTCCACGTGGGCCTTAGCCCGATGGTTTGGATGCCGCGCAGGAGCAGAAAGAGAGGATTGGCCATATCTTACCTCCGGTAGGTTTTTCTTTCAGGAGTTATCCAGCATATAATAGCACACCGACAAAAGCTTAGCAAAAAGAGGTGGCTGAAGTTAGGGCTTCCCAGTTTTATGGCTGGATAGTCGCCTTTGGCCGCGAGATAAAAGATCGTAAGGCAACTGCTCGCGGTTGCCCTACAGCGTCAGGACCGACCGAAGCAAAGCTTGCAGATCTGCCCACGGCTGAAAAACTGGAAAGCCCCGGGGCTGAAGTTCAGTCACGAGTCGGGACAGGTAAGACCATAGGGGAATTACCCTGGGCAATAATTTTCCGGGAAGAATACGAGATTACTCCGCATAGGATAATCCTTCCCCAATAAAGTGCAACCAGAAAAATAGCCCGGAACACCTTGGCTTTACCTACATAGCCGCACACGGACCGGGGGTCAGTAAAAGAAAGCAGGAGGGCAAACCCTGCAGTAGCTTGCCCTCCTTAGCCGCTCGGTTTTTTATTGCTCAGTTCACTTTTCCAGCGTGCAGATGGCGCCAGGTTGCTTTATCCTGAGGGCAATGGTCTCAAATACCCGGAATTTGTGTTCCATGTTGGAGGTTTCCAAGTAAGCGGTGACCATGTCTTGCCCAATCGCCAGGTCCATGTAAACGGGCTTGGGGGAAAGAACTACCACTCTGTTTTCTGGAACTGCTGGGGTGAAGAAGAGGCCTGCTTCAGCTACTTTCTTCACAAGTTCTACCTCCAAGAGGCCTTGGCGCCCAACTACCCTCTGAAGCAAAGCATAAGCGGAAGGGTTCATGATTACTGCATAGGGTCCATAGAAGCCCGAGGAGGTGAGTTTTGCTACTGCTTTGGAAATGTCAGCTAAAGCTTGGCCTTCTTTTTCCCAATCACCGAGGGGGAGAACTTGGCGGCCAGAAGCGTTAAGTAAGCCCTCAAGGCCGGTTTCCTCGCAGCCTTTGAAGATTAGCTCATCTTCTTCAAAGGCGCATAAGGCCGCCGCTGCCGCTATCGGGCCTACATCAAAAGGTTGCCCCCTCTCAAAGGCGTCTAAGTCCCTGGCAGTTATGGCAAAATCCCGACAAATCATCACCAAAGGTAGGTGTTTGCTCAGCTCTGCCTTTACAGGTTCCCCTTCTACCAGCTTGTAGCTGTAAAGAGGCACTGTGTAGATCCCAAAGCCCAAAGGGCCGCAAAGCTGGAGGAATTTCCGCCCTACCAAGATTTGGCTGGCCACTTCTTTGACCGTTTTGTCAATCAATTCCCACTGGGAAGGGCTTAAAGGCACAGCTTCTCGCATAAGGATGTGCTCCATGTTTAACCCTCCTTTTTAATCAAACTTCCTATGGTCCAACCAGAAGGACTTAAGTGGCTTAGCCTCTTCAAAAGCCTCCTAAAGAGGCCTTCATGATACAATTCATGGCTTTTCAAGATCTCCAATAGCTCTTTTACGGATGGCTCTTGCACTTTGCTTGCAAATTCTTCATATTTTTGGGCTGTTTCTGTTTCCAAGTTTACGTCAGCTTGCAACATAGCTTGCACTTCGCGCGCAAGATTAACAGGGTGGTGTTCAATTGGTATAGGCTTACCTAAACCGGCGAGTTTTTCAGCAAGCCAGCCCATGTGTTGCATCTCGTTTATGGCTTGAAGCTCCAATTGTCGAGAAGTCTCTTCATCCTTGGTCAAGAAGGAGTGGAAAAGATACTGCAAAATAGCTGCGTATTCGTGGCGTATTCCCCAATCCAAAGCTTCCAATACGGAAGGGGAAGGGGACTGGGGCACAGCGGTTTCTTCGGGTGGGCTTTCTGAGCGAAACTTTTCCCCAAGCTCCACGAAGATTTCCCGGTGGCGTTCTTCATCAGCAAGGATGCGTTCCAAGTCTGAACGCAGGTCCGGGTTTTCTATTGCGGAGATGTAGGCACGATACATAGCTATGGCTCGGTCCTCAGCTTGGACATCTCTGTCCATCCATTCGGCTTTGGTTTCTCCACCCAAGTCCGTGAAACCTCGTTCAATGGTTGGGAGGCCTTGGAGCTTGACAATCCAGCGGGAGAGTATCCAGAAGTGGCGCATTTCTTCTCGGGCTATGGCTTCAATTTCGCAGGCTTCTTCTCCTTCGCCCATGGCATAGGCGTGCAAGAGGTATTGGATTACGGCGGCATGCTCATCCTTCGCTGCCGCTTTGAGCATCTCTACCAAATCGGCCATAACTTACCCTCCTTTCTTAAGGAGCTTCTCTAAGCGCGCGTATTCTCCTTCCAGGAAGTTGGCGTGGAAAGCCTCTTCGTCCCTTAGCTTCTCAAATATGGCTTTTATATTGGGATCCTCAGCCAAATCCATCGCCAGTTGATATTTATCTCGGGCGGCCTGTTCTTCAATAATCATGACCTTGAGGAAATTGAGCCAATCCATGGTTAACCTCCGTCAAGTAATTTTTTTGAACTTTTCCTTGGGGGCATTGCAGACTGGACAACGCTCTGGAGGATTACCCTCAGCTATGTAGCCGCAAATTTGGCAGACATAATATTCAGGAGCAGTCTCGGCTACTAAATGTTGGAGGGCGCGTTTGTATAGGGAGGCGTGCTCTTCTTCCACATCGCGGGCATGACTAAAAGATATGGAAGCTTGCTTATCCCCTTCCTCTTCCGCTTCCCTTATGAATTGAGGGTAATAAACACCACTGGCCTTCTCTTCCCGTTCAAAAGAGGCCTTCAGGTTGGACTCAGTATCTCTGGTGATGACTTCCCCCAGCAGTTTAAGATGGCGTGTGGCGTGGACGCGTTCTGCTTCGGCTACGGCTTTGAATAGGGCAGCTATCTGAGGATAGCCCTCTTCCTCGGCCTTTTCGGCATAGGCCAGGAGGCGAAAATAGGCTTTGGCTTCAGCTACAAAGGCTGTGTACAGGTTTTGCTTCGTCTTTTCGCCCATGCTACTTCCCGATTTCCTCCAAAGCTGCTAAGATTTCGGAGATGTCCGGAACCTGCCGGATTGGGTATATCTTCTTGAACCTTATGACCCCTTCTTCATCTACGATGAAGACCGCCCTTTCGCTGAAACCGTTCTTCTCGCGGAAGATTCCGTAAGCCTGAGCTACGCCTCCGTGTGGCCAGAAATCGGCCAAGAGAGGTGTTTCCTTAACGCCTATAGCATCAGCCCAGGCCTTCTTGCAGGGGACGCTGTCCACGCTTATGCCCAAAGCTATGGCGTTGAGTTCAGCAAATTTTTCCCGATTTTTTTCCAAATCTTGCATTTGGATCTTGCACACTTCGGTCCAAGCCAAGGGGTGAAAGGAAAGTATTACCTTTTTGCCGCGCAAGGTGTTCAAGCTCACATCATTGCCATCTTGGTCTTTGAGTGTAAAATCCGGTGCCAAATCTCCAACTTCGGCCATTTTTGCCTCCTTATCCTTCAAAGAATGGTTTCTCCCAGTCATCCCACCAAGTTTGGTTGGCGGTCAAGTATTCAAGGGCTTCGCGCAAGACTTTATAGTGTTTGTTTTCTTCCTCCATAAGAAGGCCGTAAAGTTCTTGGGCTGCGGGGATAGGTGTTTTGGCCTTGGCCTCTTCATAGAGGCG
>CAZPWR010000134.1:0-4494 GCA_964590555.1 uncultured Anaerolineae bacterium
CATAGGGTTCTTGGATGGGGGAGGGGTGGGCTTTGCCCCTTACTACTACCAGTACCTCAAAGCTCGCTTCGTCCAAGACAGCAGTGACATCTGGAGCCTTGAAGGCCTTGCCGATGGTCCCTTTGCTGGCCTTGCCCTTTCCATCTCCGGTGGCGACGGCGCCAACAATCAATTTTTCCCCGACGTCGTAGAGCCGGCGGACCCTGATGAGGCCCTTCCAATTTTGGCCTATTCCGGTGATGGCTACGGAGGGCTTGCCGTAGGGATATGCCTTGATTACCGAGCCCTTTACCTCTCTTTCGGCTTTGAAGCAATAGCTGATAGGGCATCCAGGCGGGAAGTGATGGAAAGGGCCATATCCTGGCTTACCTCTCCTCCACCTCAGGCGGGTCTTGAGGTCAAACCCGCAACCCAAACCCTTATAGGCCGACCGGGAAGCGTGGTTACCCATACTTTTGAGATTAGGAACATTGGAAGAGGCGGAGCTGAGAACATTGCCATATCCTTGGAAGGCAGTAGCTGGCCTGCTATCCCCAGCTCCTGGGCCATAACCCTTGCCCCTTGCACCACTGCTACCCTTGAAATCGCCGTAACAATACCTGCCGATGCTGGGTGGAATGAGCAGGATGCATTGACCATAACCTTGCATTCTTCCCTTTCCCCCACCCTTTCCGTCCAAGCTATTGCCATCACCAAAACCCCAGCCCCTATCCTCCTTGTTGATGATGACCGATGGTATGACCAAGAGGAAAAGTATGAGAGGGCAATGGCTGAGGCAGGTTTTCCTTACGACCTTTGGCATGCTAACGAATACCCGATACCTTTGGATAGGCTAAGCTGGTACCCCATAGTAGTGTGGTGGACGGGATACGATTGGTATGCTCCGGTTACGGCGGAGGAAGAAGAAGCGCTGGCCGATTACGTCCTTAAAGGTGGCAGGCTCTTCCTCTCATCTCAAGATTTCCTTTTCTGCCGCAGCCCGGCCGGCTCTTCCTTCTGCCAAGGGACAGGTTCCCTCCCACCCCTTTTAGGCGTTCTCACTTGGACCGATGATGTCACCCCTACTTTAGCCGTTGGCGTACCAGAGGAACCGATCGGGGAAGATTTTGGCCCTTGGGTTTTGCAATATCCTTTCCGTAACTGGTCCGATTCCCTTGTTCCCTCACCAGGCACGATGGTAACCTTTCGGGACCAGGAGATGAGGGCAATCGGGTTAGCGCGGCGGGTGGGGAACGGGGCTTCAGTCTTCTTTTCCTTCCCGTTTGAAGCTTTGCCGGAAGAGGCGCGCTCCGAGGGCATGGAGAGAATCATAGGCTTTCTATCCTGGCTTGGCTCCTCATCTTTCTTCGCTGAACCAGTGTCTGTGCAGCCCGGAGGAACAATTAGCTGGACTATAATCCTTAAAAACGATGGGCCAGAGCCGATAACTGCCTTTTTATCGGACACAATCCCCATTAGTTTGACCTTCCTGCCACCAAGTTTGAGCGGGCCAGGAGCCTTTGACCCCTCTTCTTCTTCGCTATTTTGGCGTGGCTTGCTTAACCCTGGCGAATCCATTACTATTTCCTACCAGACCACAGTAAGCGAGAGCTTAGCAGCTGGAGAAGTAATACGCCACGAAGTAAAGATGGGCATAGAGGAGCAAGGCATCCAATTCCGCCGTAGGGCTAAAGTGGGGATTATGGTGCCGGATTTGAGCCATTCAGTGCTGGAATGCAAGTCAATGGAAGTCCTTTCCAGCTCCCCCATTTCCTGCACTTTGAGCCTTCGGAATGGTGGCTTAGGCAATGCTTCTGAAGTTCTGGCCTTTATTCCCCTCCCGGAAAACTCCAGGCTTATCCCCGATTCCTTCTCTTGCGATGTAGGCACTTTAGAGGTAGGGGAAGGCTTCTTGAGTTGGTCAGGCTCCATCACTGCCGGAAACTCAGCCTCTGTGTGGTGGGGGATTAAAGCTTGGGCTTTCAGGGAGCAAACTCTTTACCATGTAGCTTTCATTAGGCAGGAAAGCGAGGTTTTCAGGGAGCGTGCTACCTGGCTAAAAGTCTACCCTTGGAAAGTTTTCCTCCCCTCTATCTACAAATCTTCCCCCTGAGCTGAAGTTTGCTTTTTTACGTTTTTCGTGTATAATGTTAATGGGTGTTCCCCAGTCCAACGGAGGTAGGAAAGATGGCAAAGTTGCTCAGGATAAACATGACTGACCTTTCTGCCAGGTTTGAGGACCTGCCCGAAAAGTATAAGTACCTGGCAGGAAGGGCTTTGACTTCAAGCATTATTTACGACGAAGTTGACCCTACTTGTCACCCCCTTGGCCCCAATAACAAAGTGGTTTTGGCCCCTGGAATTGTCACCGGAACAAATGCCCCTACAAGTGGTAGGGTCTCCGTAGGAACTAAATCCCCTCTTACTGGTGGGATAAAGGAAACCAATGCTGGTAGTGAATGGCCTCAGCGCCTTGCTCGCCTTGGAATAAGGGGCGTGGTAATTGAAGGCCAGCCAAAAGAGCCGGGTAAGTTCTGGCTCATCCACATCTCCAAGGATGGCGTCAAGTTTGAGCCGGCCGATGAGTATGTAGGCAAGGGCCTCTATGAAGTCTACCCCAAGCTCTTTGAGCGCTACGGCCGGAAGATTGGGATTATGGGTATAGGCGTGGCCGGGGAAATGAGGATGGCCATGGCTGGGGTATGCTTCAATGATATTGAAGGGAGGCCAAGCCGCTACTCCGGCCGCGGCGGTGCAGGCGCTGTCTTGGGTTCTAAGGGGGTCAAATTCATCATCGTGGATGACGAAGGAGGCCCAGGCGTAGAAATCGCTAACCCCGACCTCTTTGAGCAAGGCCGCAAGAAGCTCCTGGAAGCCCTCCGCACCCATGACATTACTAAGCCCAAAGGTGCTCTCAACACCTATGGCACCGCGGTCCTGGTCAACATCTTGAACGAGGCCGGAGCCTATCCTACCCGTAACTTCCGCGAGGGGCGTTTTGAGGGTGCCCCCAAGACCTCAGGTGAGGCTATCTTTGAGAACAACAAGAAGCGCCTGGGCAAAGAGCTATACAACCACGCCTGCCACCCTGGCTGCGTCATCCAGTGCTCCAACACCTATTACGATGAACAAGGCAAGGAAATCGTCTCCTGCATTGAGTATGAATCCACATGGGCGCTGGGGGCCAACTGCGGGATTGACAACCTGGACGCTATCGGCAAACTGATCTGGCTATGCAACGACCTTGGCATTGACACTATTGAGACCGGCGGCACGATTGCGGTGGCAATGGATGCGGGGCTTCTGCCCTTCGGCGACTGGGAGGGGGCGATACGGCTACTGGATGAAGATGTGCGCAAGGGAACCCCGCTTGGCCGCATAATTGGGAACGGTGCTGCCTTCACCGGTAGGGCCTTCGGCTGGTACCGCGTTCCCGGCGTGAAGGGCCAGAACATGCCCGCCTACGAGCCGCGCGCCGTCAAAGGCATCGGCGTTACCTATGCCACCTCCACGATGGGTGCTGACCATACCGCCGGCTACACCATTGCCCCGGAGATCCTCAGTGTCGGCGGCAAGGCTGACCCGCGCGATGTCAGGAAGGCGGAGCTTTCCCGCAACTTCCAGGCGGCCACTGCCTTCATTGACTCCACCGGCCATTGCCTCTTCATCGCTTTCGCCATTTTGGATATTGCCAGCGGCTATGAGGGACTTGTTGAGGAGTGCAACGGCGTCCTGGGCACCAACTGGACAATTGAAGATACTAACAATTATGGGCTTGAAATCCTCAAGAAAGAGAGGCTCTTCAACGAGGCCGCCGGTTTCACCAAGGCCCATGACCGCATACCTGAGTTTATGAAGTATGAGCCGCTTCCTCCTCACAATGTGGTCTGGGATGTTCCGGACGAGGAGCTGGATAAGGTTTATGCTTTCTAAAAGGGTGAAAAGAGGGGAACACCTGGGCGGGCCTTCGGGCCCGCCTTTTTATTTAACCCGATATCAACTCTGCGTATTGTTTCCGGAAAGCGTCTAACCTAAGCTCTTCCCGAGGAATCTCCGCTACAAATTTCCCCTTGTAAAGGACAAGAACTCGGTGGGCCAAGGTCAGGGTTTCATCCAATTGATGGGTGGTCATTATAACCGCATGCCCTTCCTGAGGTAAACGCTTTAAAAGTGCTATTAACACTTCGGCTGCTTTTTGGTCCAAGCCGGTGAAGGGTTCATCCAAGAGGAGCAAAGGTGGGGAATGGAGGAGAGCTCTGGCGATAGCAAGCCTTTGCAGCATCCCTCGGGAGAAAGTTCGCACCCTCTCGTCTGCCCTATCCTCAAGGCCAACCAGCCTCAAAAGCTCGGCAATCCGCTTGTCGGGGCTGCGCACGGCGAGCAAATTGGCGTAAAATAGAAGGTTCTCTCGGGCCGTAAGCTCATCGTAAAGGAGGGGGCTGTGGGTCAGAAAACCAATCTTGGCCCGCGCTTCAGGGGCTTTGTCTGGAATAGGGAAGCCGCAAACTTTAAGCT
>CAZPWR010000135.1:0-8036 GCA_964590555.1 uncultured Anaerolineae bacterium
ACTCCTTCTTCGTCGGCGACATAGAGAAGGCGAAGCAGGCCGCCCACTGGATTGTCCAGGAGGCCCGTCGCCTGGGCGCGCAGGTCATCGCTTATGCCGAGTGCGGCCACGCCACCCGGACGCTCCTCAACTTCTGGGACCACTGGTTCGGTGATGAGATTGCCGGCATCCAGCGAGTCAGCGTGGTGCAACTGGTCGCGTCGTACCTGCAGGAGGGGCGCATCCGGGTCCGGGAGGGCGCCTTTGATGTGCCGATGACCTACCACGACCCCTGCAACCTGGGCCGGAACGCGGGCATCTTTGAGGAGCCGCGCATGCTCATCCGTGCCGTCGCCACGGACTTCCGGGAACTCTCGCCGAACCGGGAATTGAACTGGTGCTGTGGCGGAGGCGGCGGGCTCATTGCCGAGCCGGAGATGTTTGAGGTTCGGATGAAGGCGGGCCGCAAGAAGGTGGAGCAGATTCAGCGCACCGGGGCTAAATGTGTGGTCACCACTTGCGAGAACTGCAAAACCCAGCTGAGCGACCTGAACGAGCGTTATGGCCTGGGCGTGGAAATCAAAGGCGTGGTGGACCTAATCGCCGATGCGCTGGTGATATAGCCGGGTAAAGTGACCGAGGAGGTTTAACATGGACCCTCGCGAATCCTCTTCCCCGCAGTGGTGGGAAGAACGGCTGGTGGCGGATTATCGGGAGTACCGCTGGCGGCAGTTGATGGAGCCGATGTGCCGCAAGATAGAGAAGTGGAAGGCCGGAGAAATCACTTCAGCTGAGATGGAGCAGGCTTTTGAGGAGTGCTACCAGAAGATTACCGAACTGCGCCACATTCTGAACCAGCGGACTGACCGGGCAGCACTTCTGATTCAAGTACTGGACCGGGAGTGGTTTGAGGAGTGGATTAAGGAGCACACTCCACCCAAAGGAGCACGTATCATCGTGAAATAAAAGCTACCTCCGCTTAAACAGCCCGGCGCCCAAAATCCCCCAGCCGAAAAAGTCTAAAACGCTGCAGCAGAAAGGGTTCCCTGCAAGCCAAAGGTAAGAATCAAGGGGTGGGGTAAAGCTATTATTGGCAAGCGCTGCTATTTCAACCCCGCTCAAGATAAGGAGCAGCGAGAAGGAGATAATTGCTAAGCTTAGCCACAGTTCTTTGCGGCGAATCAGAAGAACAACGGAAACAATTAAACCGCCAAAGCGGCTGGCTAAAAGCCAGAACGGCCAAAAGAGGAGTAAAAGCCAAGTTAAAACGCACTCCTGGAACATTAGGCTAAGAGTAGCAAAAAGCGCAAGGTAGGTCACTTGAAGTTTAGGAAGAGTCTCCATTGTTGCCTTGCGGTTCCTCCTGGTAAGCTTTGAACAGGACCCAATATTGTCTTCCTGGGCCACGGTGGAAGTAGATTTCAAAGGTTTCTCCGGCCTCAGTTTTCACTAAAAAGTAATCCCTATGCCTGCGGCGCCACCAAGGCTTCCTGAAATCCACAAAGCGTTGAACCCCTTTGATTTCTGAAATCTTATACTCCTTCCCACGCCAAATAAAGCTCTGGGGCAAGCCAGGTTTATCGGCAAATCTCACTTCTATCTCTTCGCTTATGAATTTAGGCAAAGCCATCCCTAAAAGAGCCGCGGTTGCACGGGTTCCTCGGGATAAGGTATCCCCAGGTGTTCGTAAGCCCTGCGGGTAACAACACGGCCACGAGGGGTTCTTTCCAGAAAACCCAGGCGCATGAGGTAAGGCTCAACTACATCGGCAATGGTGTCAGGTTCCTCGCCCACGGCCGCAGCTATGGCTTCGGCCCCTACAGGCCCACCGTCAAATTTCTCAATTATGGTCAGGAGGATTTTACGGTCCAGGGCATCAAGCCCTATCTCATCCACCTCAAGCAAGTTCAATGCTTCCCGAGCTACCTCCGCAGTTATCCTCCCATCCGCTTTCACTTGGGCGTAATCCCTGACCCGGCGCAGTAGCCTATTAGCTACCCTTGGAGTCCCCCTTGACCTTCGCGCTATCTCTTCAATCCCACCTTCGTCTATCTCTACACCCAGTAGCTTGGCCGCACGGCGGACAATCTGTTGCATAGCTTCCAGGCTGTAGAAATCAAGCCTATAGACCAAGCCAAAGCGCGAGCGCAAGGGCGACGTCATGAGGGCAAGCCTTGTAGTAGCACCGATTACGGTAAAGCGAGGTAGTGGAAGCCTTATGCTTCGGGCAGCAGGCCCTTTGCCTATAACTATGTCCAGGCAGAATTCTTCCATCGCTGGGTAAAGTAGCTCCTCCACTGGCCTGGCCAAGCGGTGCACTTCGTCTATGAAGAGGACGTCCCCCCTTTTTAGGTTAGAAAGGATGGCGGCCAAATCTCCTGTCCGCTCAATGGCTGGGCCAGCCGTTATGTGGATATCGGCACCCATCTCGTGGGCGATTACGTAAGCCAAAGTAGTTTTGCCCAAGCCTGGCGGGCCGTATAGGAGCACATGGTCCAGTGGTTCGCCTCGCTCCTTGGCCGCTTGGATGGCGATCCGCAGGTTTTCTTTGATTTGCTCCTGGCCGATGTATTCATCCAAGGTTCTGGGGCGCAAGGAGATTTCCGCCCTGACCTCATCCCCTCTTGCTTTAGGAGAAACCACCCTTTCTTCCATTTCAGCCTCCTGAGTAAATTATACCCCATCACCAGCATGAAGAAAAAGGCGGCCCTTTGACTTTCCGCAAAAAGGTTGTATCATATAGCCGGAGGGCATAATGGGATAACGGGGTGCGTGACTGCATTTCAAAGTTAGGCGCCATTGCAAAACCGAGAGCGTCAAGGGGGAATGAGATGGGGAAGGTGACGGAGAAGGTAAAGCTCACAAATTTATTTGACCCAACAAAGTCAGTTGAAGTAGAAGCCGTTGTTGATACAGGAGCGACAATGCTTGTGTTGCCTCAGGATATAATTGACGAACTTGGCTTGAGAAAGATGAGGGAAGTAAAAGTAAGATACGCAAATAACAAAACGGAGGTTAAGCCAGTCTATGGTGTTGTGACAGTGGAGATGTGCGGGAGGGCGGGTGAATTCAATGTTTTGGGGGAACCAGAAGGAACTCAACCTCTTATAGGGCAAATAATACTTGAGCAATTGGACCTTATCGTTGACCCAAGCACTCGCAGGGTGATACCTAACCCAAGGTCGCCTGAGATGCCCTTGGTAGAGATACTCATGGCAACGACGTATGACAGCGAACACATGGCCCACTTATGCTGGCCAAACTCCTTGCCTCGTTCGGAACTTCGTGTGTCTGTAAAACGTAATGTCAATTAGGCGGAGGTGGTCGTATGAGAATGCTAAACTACAGAATCTTGCTCAGAAAAGAGCCGGAAGGCGGTTATACGGTAACAGTCCCTTCCCGGCTGTGTTACCTATGGGGACACAATAGAAGAAGCAATAAAAATGGCAAGGGAAGCCATTGAGTTGTATATAGAGAGCTTAAAGGAGCACAGCGAAGAGATACCAACTGATGAAGGCGTCTTAGAATATACCTTAACGATGGAAACTCATGCCTAAACTCCCCTCCCTTACTCCTCAAAAAGATTATCAAAGTGCTGGAAAAGCATGGATTCGTATTGGATAGAACTAAAGAAGCCATCACATTTACTACCACCCGGAAACAACGAGAAGAGTCGTTGTTCCTCTTCACAAAAGAGATTTGCCGAAAGGAACGTTGCTTGAAATTTTAAAACAAGCGGGCATAAGTAAAGAGTAAAAAAAATTTGCTATAAACGAAAAACTTCGCCTGACAAAGTGTATCTGGCTCTACAATGCTCTGCACCTCCACCTAAATCCCTCGCCTCCCTCGGAATTTATGTTACGCTCAGGTGCTATGATCCTAAATTCCCGACCTTAATGGCTTTCAAGGTCTAAAAGCAAAGGTTGACCAGAGTTTAAGTTTGCTCATCAGCCCACGTCCGTGAAAACTGGAAAGCCCTGCTGACCTAACGAAAAAGCCTTGTAACTGTGGGCTTTGTGTGGTAAAATCAAAATGAGGAAATCATTTGCGAGGTAATTGAGATGGGCAGGGATAAGGACTTAGTAGAAGGAATTTACGGGTGGCGAGTTGAATTTTTTGAGGGAGCTTTGACTCCCTTGCCCAGGGTCCGAAGGACTTGGAAACCACCCACCGATGTTTATGAAACCGATTCCCACATCGTGGTGAAAGTAGAGGTGGCAGGGATGAAGCCAGAGGACTTTGAAATCTCCCTTTCCTCCCGCATCCTCACAATCTCAGGGGTTCGGACGGACCCGGCCGAGAAGCTCACTTACCAGCAGATGGAAATTTCCTACGGGCGATTTGAAACCCAAGTCTACATACCTGGATCAATTGAGGAAGACAAAATTGAGGCCGTCTACGAGGACGGCTTCTTAAAGGTGTTGATACCAAAGGCCAAAGCAGTTAAACTTAAACCTCACGAAACTATAGAGCTTTTGCCTAAAAAGTAAACGAAAGGAGGTAGAGAATGGCTTTCTTCTTCAGGAAGGAAGAGATGCCTGAGCAGAAGGTTGAGACCCAGAGCGGAGTAGAAATCCCGGAGGAAATGCCCATCTTGCCTTTGCGCAAGGTAGTGGCTTACCCCCTTACTGTATTCCCCCTAAGCGTTGGCCAGCCAAGGTCCATAAAGCTTGTGGATGATGCCGTTGTAGGCAACAAGCTCATAGGCCTTGTGGCGGCCAAGGATGCGGAGATACCAGAACCGGGGCCAAACGATGTCTTTTGGACCGGGACCGCAGCCATAATCCACAGGCTGTTCAAGGCCCCAGACGGCACTTTGCGGCTCATCGTCCAGGGAGTGGAAAGGTTCAGGATTGAAGAGTTCACCCAAGAGGTCCCGTACCTGAAGGCCAAAGTAAAGCCTGCCCCTGAAATCGTGGAGAAGACAATTGAAGTAGAAGCTCTGATGCGCAACTGCACAGAGCTCTTCCGGCGCTTGGTCTCCTTGGCCCCACATCTACCCGAAGAACTCATGGCCGCAGTCCTCAACGTTGACGACCCAAGGCAGCTTGTCTACCTCATCGCCACCACCGTGAGGATGGATGTCAAAGAAGCCCAGGAACTCTTGGAGCTGGACCACGTCCGAGATAAGCTCCACAAGCTCAACACCATCCTCACCAGGGAGCTGGAGGTTCTGGAGCTGGGGCGCAAGATACAGAGCCAAGCCCAAGCCGAGATGGAGAAGCTCCAGCGTGAATTCTTCCTCCGAGAGCAACTTAAAGCCATAAAGAAAGAGCTGGGCGAAGAGGACGAACAAGCCCTGGAGATAAAGGAGCTTGAGGAAAAGATAGCCAAGGCCGGGATGCCCGAAGAGGCCGAAAAGGAGGCCAGGAGAGAGCTGGAGCGCCTCCGCAAAATGCCTCCAGTCGCTGCCGAATACTCCGTCATCAGAACCTACCTTGATTGGCTGACGAGCTTGCCTTGGAATGTGGCCACAGAGGATAACCTGGACATAGAGCGGGCAAGGCGCATCCTGGACGAAGACCACTACGATCTGGAGAAGGTGAAAGAGCGAATTCTGGAATACTTGGCTGTCCGCAAGCTGAAGCAGGAGCGGAAAGAGGAGAGGGAAAAAGAAGCAGCCCAGCTAACCGATTACATCCGCCGGGAGAGGGAAGGTGTAATCCTGTGCTTTGTAGGGCCTCCGGGAACAGGTAAGACCTCCCTCGGCCAATCCATAGCCAGAGCCTTGGGCCGCAAGTTCATCCGCATAAGCCTGGGTGGGGTCCGGGATGAGGCCGAGATAAGGGGCCACCGCCGGACTTACGTCGGCGCTTTGCCTGGCCGCATTATCCAAGCCATACGCAGGGGCGGAACCAAGAACCCTGTGTTCATGAGAGATGAAGGGGACAAGATAGGGCTGGACTTCCGCGGTGACCCCGCTGCTGCCCTGCTGGAGGTCCTTGGCCCTGAGCAGAACCGAGAGTTCAGGGACCATTACCTGGATGTGCCCTTTGACCTTTCCCAGGTTATGTTCATAGCCACGGCCAACGTCCTGGACACCATCCCACCGGCCCTACTGGACCGAATGGAGGTAATCCAGCTTTCCGGTTACACCGAGGAGGAAAAGCTCCACATAGCCAAGAAATACCTCCTACCAAGGCAGCTTAGGGAAAATGGCCTGCGTCAGGAAGAAGTGACCATTTCCGACGAGGCCATCCGCAAGATAATCCGGGAATACACGCGCGAGGCAGGGGTCCGCAACCTGGAAAGGGAAATCGGGGCTATCTGCCGGAAAATCGCTACCAAGGTGGCCTCTGGCGAGCAAGGCCCGTTCCACGTGGATGTAGATGACTTGATAGATTACCTCGGAAAGCCCAAGTATTACTCCGAAGTGATGGAGAGGACCGAAATCCCAGGGGTGGCTACAGGGCTGGCCTGGACACCAACCGGAGGCGATATCCTCTTTGTGGAAGCCACCAAGATGCCTGGAAAGAAAGGGTTCATCCTGACTGGCCAGCTTGGCGATGTGATGAAGGAATCAGCCCAGGCTGCTCTGAGCTACGTCCGCTCCAAAGCATCCGAGTTCGGCCTTGAGGATGACTTCTTTGAGAAGCACGATATCCACCTGCACGTGCCTGCTGGGGCTATCCCCAAGGATGGCCCATCTGCCGGGATAACCATGGCCGTAGCCCTCGTCTCCCTGCTGACCAATCGCCCTGTCCGGCCGGATATCGCCATGACTGGGGAAATAACGCTGAGGGGGCAAGTCCTGCCCGTGGGAGGCATAAAGGAGAAAGTTCTGGCCGCACACAGAGCGGGGATAAAGACCGTAATCCTCCCCAAGCGCAATGAGCCCGACCTGGCCGAAATCCCAGAGGATATCCGAAAAGAGATGAACTTTGTCCTGGTTGACCATGTGGATGAAGTGTTCAAGATAGCCTTTGCCGATAGGCAAGAAAGGAAGGAAGCTGATGAGGGGCAAGCTGCTGATTCTGGGCCTACTTCTGGCCCTTCTGAGCCTAATACCGCTTGAGGCGGCAGGCCAGGAAGTCTATGTCGCCAAAGTAACAGGGATAATAGACCCGTTTGTGGCCCGTTTCGTTCGCCAGGCCATAGATGCTGCTTCGGAAGGTGGAGCCATATGCCTCATCATTGAGCTTGACACCCCCGGCGGGACCGATGCCGCCATGAGGGAAATTGTCCAAAGCATAATGAACTCCCCGGTTCCAGTGGTTGTTTACGTTTCCCCCAAGGGAGCGAGGGCCGCCTCGGCGGGGCTATTCATAGCCATGGCTGCCCACATCACGGCCATGGCCCCAGGAACCAACATAGGAGCAGCACACCCGGTCGGGATAGGGGAGCCAATCACGGGAACCCTGGAGACTAAGATTACTCAAGACGCCGCCGCCTACATAAGAGCCATTGCCCAGGAAAGGGGCCGCAATGCCGAATGGGCCGAGCAAGCCGTTCGGGAAAGCTTTTCCGCAACGGCCCAGGAAGCCTTGGAGAAGAAGGTCATTGACTTAATAGCCTCAGACCTCCAAGAGCTTCTCCGCCTTATAGACGGGAAGAAAGTCAAAGTAGGGGGCAAAGAGGTTACCTTGGCTACTGCTGGAGCTCCCCTGCGGAGGCTTACCATGAGCTGGACTGATAATCTCCTCCATTCCTTAGTTAACCCTGATGTGGCCTATATCCTCCTATCCCTGGGCATAATGGGCATAATAGCCGAATTCTACAACCCTGGCACTTTCATCCCAGGGATGACGGGAGTTATATGCCTAATCCTGGCCTTCGTGGCTTTGGGAAGCCTTCCTGTCAACTGGGGTGGAATTGCCCTTATAATCCTGGCCATAATCCTCTTCCTTCTGGACATTAAAGTCACAGGCTTCGCTTTAAGCGTAGGCGGGGCGATATCCTTCGTATTGGGTTCCCTTATGCTCTTCAGCCCTTGGCCCACGGTCTCACCGGCAATGCCTTCGGTCAGGGTATCTTGGTGGCTTGTGGCTATTATGACCGCAGCCCTCCTTGGTTTCTTCCTCTTCGCGGCCTCCGCTGTATGGAGGGCACAGCGGAGT
>CAZPWR010000136.1:0-2362 GCA_964590555.1 uncultured Anaerolineae bacterium
TTCGGATTTCATGTGGACAGCGTCAAAGGCATCGGGAGCAGAACCGAGGACCACGCAATCAATATCGTCCAGGGTCATTTCGCACGATTCCAGGGCCATGGATGCGGCTTCCCAAGCCAGCTCTTTAGCTGTCTCCTGAGCGCGGCGGACGAATTTAGTCATGCCTGCTCCAACTATAGCAACCTTACCCATGGTCATTTTGTCTTCCTCCTCGTTTAAGTAATAGCTTTCTTCCAGGGGTGCCCTAACCCTAATTTATATTGTTAAGACCAGCTCGTTTCTTGCTTAACTTTCCTCACGATTTGCATAAGTTCATAGTAAGTTCCCTCCCCTCCGAGGGCATCCCAGAACTCAGGCCCAAGAAGGAGTTGATGCTTGAAATCCATTATTTGGAAGGTAGGCCAGTGGCGATATTGTTCTCTGGTAATGAAAGGGTTGTAAGGGAAGCTAAGGAATGCCTGCGGCTCCCGCCCTTTGTCCAACTCCAGGGCTGTGAAAAGGAGCATCGCTTTCTTTGATTCGGCGCAGACATCAAGGTTAGGTAAAGGGCTTTTTATTTCGGTGAAGAACGGCCCCGGTTGATAATCCCCGATGTATAAATCGGCGACAGTAACAACTTCTTGTTTAGCTCGGCTCTGGGCTTTCATAATTGCATCAATCTCTTCTTTATGGTTAGGTCTTCTCAACCCCCTTCTTAGCTCATCAATAATTCCCTCAATTGTTTCCACCTTTGCTGCATCCAAAATGCCCTGAATACGATAATTGCGGCGGACATCTGTGTATCGGTCAAGGGCGATCATTTCGGCAAGTGTCGGATAAAGCTTTTGGCCCATACGTGTGACTATGCGGCGTTGCTGTTTGAAAGCCTTAAGGGCTTCTTCCCTGAAGAAGAGGGAATGGAAAGGATAGGCTTGCTCTAACTCCTCTAATGAGTATGGAACGCTTGTAAGCTGGATGACAAACTCCATCAGGAAAGCCTGAATGCGCTCTATAGTTTCAGGCTTCATAGCTTCTAATCTCCTTCCGCATAATTAAGATGTCTTCCTCAAATTCAGAGCTTCGCCGTCCGGTACGGCGGTTAACTTGGCGGGTTATCCTTTTCTCTAGATGCAAGCCAGCACTGGAAATGATCTTATCATATAAGCCGAATTTGTCATTGACGATGAAGATGATCACGCCTCTCTCGCGAATATAGGGGAGGAGGTTCCGGAAAACTTCCACCATATCCTTAACATAGGAAGTTTTGGCCTGCTCGCTTTGGCCCTCAGAAAGACGCCCTATCTCCAAGTGGGAGAGATCTTTCAACCCCAATAGCTCGTAAGCATACCTGTGTTGCTCATGGTAATCAATTAAACCAACATATGGAGGGGATGTCAATATGCCATCAAATTGGCCTTCTAACTCAACCGTCCTGGCATCTCCATGGATAACCTTTACTTCTACTTCTTTCCGAATGGTTTGAAAGGCCTTGATGCGGCGGTAAATGTCGTGACTGTAATGCTCAAGGAACTTAAGAGCTTCGGTCACGGGATAACAGATACGCTTATGCTTGTGGCAATAGTACGGCCCCCTCACAGGCTCTTTTGGCCAATCCAGCTCATAGTGAGGAACTTGCCTTGCGGAACGAGCAGCTCGTGAAAGTATCACCTTAAGAACATCCTGATACTCGTATTCCGGGATCAAGCGGCGATAAGTTAAAAGTTCAAGCCTGGCTTGCGGAGCATACCAGCGTTCAAGGTAATCACTTGCAGTTAGGTAATCGGCTGTTTTCTCCCGAATGGACGACATAAGCGAAGGTTGAAGTGGAGATTGGGTAGAAACTGCTTGCTTTACACGCTCCAAAATGTTGAAAATCTCCCTCCGTAGCTTCACCAAGTCATATTTGGCTGTCTTAACTTTAGCCAGAAGGCAGTTAAACTCTGAAATATCAATGCCCACGGAGTGAATCCCTAAGACGTTAGCCTCTACTAACGTGGTCCCACTCCCCACGAATGGGTCCAAAACCCTCTGGCCCGGCTCAAAGTAATACCGTAGTAGTATCTCCACTAATTGAGGGATAAACTTGCCCAAGTAAGGATGCAGACCGTGCACGTGCTTTGTCCTCAGCCTTTGCGGCAATTCTTGCTCCGTCCAGCTGAAGTTTATCTGCTCTATATCTAATTGGCGAAGCTCACTCCACGTTAAAGAAAACTTCATAATAACCTCATCAAACGCTTAAAACAACCGCAGCCCCGCTGGTGGTGGGGATTCCACGCCAGCTAAGGGCCAAGCCTATTTGAGGATCGGGGACTTGGCGCTTGCCAGCCTCCCCCCGCAGCTGGAAAACCACTTCCATAACTCTGGCCAAGCCAGAGGCATCAAG
>CAZPWR010000137.1:0-4044 GCA_964590555.1 uncultured Anaerolineae bacterium
GCCCCCTTCGGGGGCCCGCAATGACAACCTCGCAATGGCATTTCCCTTCCTTTCCGTTCTGTGCTATAATTTTGGCACATCCTTTCAGGGGGGAGAAGCTTGGGGGGAGAAGGCAAAATCCGTTGCAGTGTTGGTGTTACCGCTTACAACGAAGAGGCCAATATCGGCAAGCTTTTGGATGCCCTCCTCAACCAGAAGCTGCATGAAGTGGAGATTACCGAGATAATAGTTGTGGCCTCGGGTTGCACCGACCGCACCGTGGACATAGTGCAAGAGTATCAGAAAAAGGACCCAAGGATAAAACTTTTGGTCCAGGAACGCCGCGAAGGCAAGACATCCGCTGTAAACCTATTTTTGAAGCACGCCAAAGAAGATATATGCGTCCTGGAAAGCGGCGATACCCTCCCCCGCTACGACGCCATTGAAAACTTGGTCCGCATGTTCAAAGACCCTAAAGTAGGAATGACTGGGGCCCAAAAGGTAGCGGTCAACACCCCGGACCACATCATTGCTGCCCTCTCTCACCTCAGGCTTAAGCTGGAGCATGAACTGTGCATGGAAATCCCAAGGCTTGGGGAGCTAATTGCTTTCCGCAAAGTCTTTGACCAGATTCCGCCGGATGTGGCCATGGATGAGGCCTTTGTAGAAGCGTTGGTCATAAAGCGAGGGCTTGAGGTACGCTATGCCCCCGATGCTGTAGTCTTCAACATGGGCCCTACAACGCTCGGAGACTTCATCCGCCAGAGGCGGCGGAACTACGCCGGCCACCTCCACCTCATGCGCAAATACGGTTACAAAGTTGCCAGCTTGGATACTTGGCGGGTAGTACGCCTCTGGCTTGCGGAACTCTGGGGGGCGATAAGGCTCATATACGTGCTCATAGCTTTAGCCGTAATTGAAGCCTTCGCTCGGCTCCTGGGCGCTTACGATTACTACATCCGCGGGCGCAAGCATGTAGTCTGGGATATGGCCTGGACCACCAAGAAGGTTGAGCCTCCACCAAGGCTGGAAAAGGCCCCGCCTTCAGCCCTAACTAAGCTTACCTTGGACCCCTTCGCCCCCATTATTGATGCCGGGGACAAGGAAGAATGAAAAGGGCTATCACCACAGTCTTGAAGGTGACCATAAGCCTTGGGTTGCTGATTTTCCTCCTCACCAAGCCTGAGATACATCAATCTTGGGAGCTTTTCCTCAAGGCCAGGCTTGAATTGTTGGTTTTGGCTTTCGTCCTCTACTTCTTGGCCATATTCGCTAACATATACAAATGGCGCTTGCTGTTAAAATCGGCGGGGATAGAAGTGCCTTTTGGCAACCTTACGGCTTATTTCTTCACCGGCCTTTTCTTCGGCAATTTCCTCCTCCCGATGGTGGCTGGGGATGTGATGCGTGGCTATGGCTTAGCCGTAGATTCGGAACAAGCGGCGGAAGCAGCCATCTCAGTGTTGGTGGATAGGCTCGTGGGGTTGGCTTCTTTCCTGTTCGGTGGGCTTTTAGGGGTAGCATTTGCCCTCTGGAGATTGGGCCGGAAAGACTTTTTCGGCCTGGCTTTGGTGGTATTAGCTGCGAACATCCTTTTCATTTTGGGTTTTGCTTCTCTGCTCAGCCGCCGGCTTCGGAGGCTTTTGGAGCGGATTATCGGAAGAAATGCCGTTTTTCTGCGCCTCTCAAACGCAGTGAATGCTTATAGGGAAAAGCCAGCAGCTTTAGCGAAAGCTTTCCTTGTAGCAATGTTAGGCCTTTGCTTAACGAGCTTGGTGAACTGGTGTGCTTCGGAAGCTGTACACTCCCGCATTTCGCCGATTTACATCTTCATCCTCAACCCTCTCACCCCCTTTGCCCCCCTCCTCATACCATCAGTTGGAGGACTGGGAGTGAACCAAGGGACATTCGTTTTCCTCTACAGCGACTTAGCCAGGGTAGCCACTCCGGCTGGAGCTTTTTCCCTTTCTCTGGTCATGCAGGCTATAATTTATATAACAAGCATTCCCGGTGCCTTCCTGTGGTGGCGCCAAAAGAAGAAAAAGGAGGGAGAACATGGTGAGAGAGAGGGAACAAGAGCTGAGGAGAAGGAGAGCACGCAAGCAGAAGTTAAAGAAGCTGCGGGCTAAATTGGCTGCCACTACTGACCCTGCCGAAAGGGAGCGGATAATTCAGAAGATCCGTAGGATAAGCCCGTGGGCTCCCATTGAATTGCCCCCTAAGCCCGCTCAGGGCGAATGAAGAAAGGCCGGGCTATGGCCCGGCTTTTTTAATCCCCAGCACCCTGTTTATGCTTTCCACCAGCTCATTTGGGCCAAAAGGCTTAGTAATGTAATCATCAACTTTGGCTATGTGCAGGCCCAAAATCTTGTCTATGCTCTGAGCTCGGGCTGTAACTACGATAACAGGGATATCTTTCAGTTCCTCATCGCTTTTCAGCTGGCGGTAAACTTCCCAGCCATCTACTTCCGGCATCATGAGGTCCAGAAGGATGAGGTCTGGCTTTTCGGACTTGGCCTTCTCCAGCCCTTCTTTGCCGCCAACTGCCCCTCTGACTTCAAACCCCTTCTTCTCTAGGATGACTTTTATTAGCTCTATCATCTCAGGCTCATCTTCTATGCAAAGGATGCGCTTCTTTTCCTCCATAATTCCCCCCAAAAATTATTCTGCCTTTCCCTTAAGCCTTGGCTTCTTGACCGGCTTGGCAATAACTATAACCCTATGGGAGTTACCGTGAGGGGGCCAACAGCTGATGAGAGTCAAAGTCTCGTCTGGGGTAGGATCCATGTATTTGGCGTTGGCCCGGCGTTGTTCTTCGCTAACCCCTTTCTCTTGAACTAAGAGAACTTTTTTGACTTCGTAAGCAAAAGCTTTGCCTTCAGCGTTGTAAAGCAAGACCTTATCGCCCGGCTTAAGTTGCCAAAGTTTTTGGAAAACCTTGCCTTTTATGTTGTTGTGGCCGGAAATCACGATATTACCTTTCTCGCCGGGGTTAGCGCTGGTAGAATGATGCCCAGCTGCATAATCGGCGGTCTCCCACTGGGCTTGAGGGCCATTCTCAGTCTGGATAACCTTCACCCCGACTTCAACTATCGGCGCATCAACCCCTATAGCTGGGATGACAATCCTCACGGGTTTGGGGGCAGGGGTAGGCGCTGGATTGGGAAGTTTCGGTTCCGTAGCTATTGGCGTGGGGACAAGAATTGCGAGTTCCGGGGGCGAGGGTGATGCCGCCGATTGCGCTCCCATTTCCCCCTGATAGATTAGGCCTATGGTTATTATCCCGGCTAAAATTAAAGGCCAAACGAAAAACTTGGCCATAGCTCTGCCTCTCAACTAATCCGGCCAATGTGGCTGAGGGCTTTCTCTACCAAGCTTCTGGGGTTATGAGATAGGGTAAGCTCAAGTTCTTCCCCCTCCAACCCTGCACCCATGGCCACTTTCCTGGCCAAATCGGTGGTCATAAGGTCGCCCGAAGAGTGGGCATCGGAGTTGACCAGCAGTTTTGCTCCAGCGAGCTTGGCCATTTTGACCACATGGCCATTGGTAAGGCAATGCCACTTCCGGGCACTTATCTCTAAGTAAACCCCGTTCTGGGCAGCAGCTTTGGCTTCTTCCAAGGTTATGAAGCCAGGGTGGGCCAAGATATCCACGTAGGGGCACTCCACAGCGGCCCGGTTCGTGCCTGGCTGAACTGGCTCCATTATCGTCTCGCCATGCACGACTACAATCCCAGCCCCTAACTCCTTGGCTTTTTTGGCCAGATGCGGTATCAACGAAGGGGGGACGTGGGTTATCTCAATTCCTGGAATTACTGGGATAGGCAAGCTGTCGGATTGGTCCTTGGCCAGTCTTAAGAGCTCTCTCACAATCCTTTCAAGGTTTGAGGCATCGGCGTGATCGGTTATAGCTATGGCCACGCATCCTTTTATATAAGCCCGGCGTATTAGCTCGCTGGGCAAAAGCTCTCCATCGCTGAAGAAAGAATGGGTGTGAAGTTCATAGTGTCCATGCATTGTTCTCTCCTTTAGAGCGGGCAAATTGGTGGTGTAGCCCTCTTGTGGG
>CAZPWR010000138.1:0-3203 GCA_964590555.1 uncultured Anaerolineae bacterium
CCCAAACCCCGCTGCCAGGGGGAGAAAGTTTGCCCGACGAAAAAACTTTTGCGCTTTGGGAAAAGGAAACCGGCTTAAGCAGAGAGCAAATAGATTACCTGGCCTTTTCCTACGGCTCTGAGCTGGAAAACCTGGTTCGCCTCGTGCAGGCGGACCCTTCTTTGGCCGAGCCCATCGTCCCTGGGTTGCCGTACATAAAGGCCCAAATCCTTCACGCCATCCGCCACGAGATGGCTATCACTTTGAAGGACTTCATGATGCGGCGCACCCGTATCCTCTACGAAGCCCCGGACGGTGGCATAAACGTAGCCCCTGAAATAGCTCGCCTGATGGCTGCGGAGCAAGGCTGGGATCAAGCCAGAGTGGAAAAAGAGCTGGCTGGCATCAGGGAAGAATGGGAGAAAACCCAAAGGTTCCGTCGCTCCTGCTGAGGAGAAAGAGTTGAACCTGCTTTTGACAGGAAAGCCAGGCATAGGCAAAACTACGGTCATAATGCGGGTGTTGGAAGCCTTAAGCATCCCGGTCACTGGCTTCTACACCAGGGAAATCCGTGGCCCCAAAGGACGACTGGGCTTTGAAGCCATAACTCTGGATGGGAGAAAGTGCACTTTGGCTCACGTGGACTTCGGCGGCCCCTACAAGGTCAGCAAATACGGAGTTGACGTTGCCACCTTTGAGCGAGTGATTGTGCCATCTATAGAGCCACACCTTAACCCTAAAGCCGCAGTGATAGTGATAGACGAAATCGGCAAGATGGAATGCTTCTCAGCCCGGTTCTGCGAAGCTGTGCTCAGGGCATTGGATTCCGAAAAGCCTGTTTTAGGCACGATAACTTTCGGAGGAGGGGATTTCATAGAAAGCATCAAACGTCGCCCCGATGTGGAAATCATCCTGGTAACTATGGCCAATAGGGATAGCCTCCCCAAAGTCATTTTGAGCAAATTAGGCGTGGGGTAAGAAATGCCGTTACCTTGGGAGACACTGGAAAGGCTTTTAAGCAAAGTCACGAAACCTGCTCGCTACGTAGGTGGCGAGCTCAATAGCATCGTCAAAGACTGGAATAAAGCCAAGGTGAAAATCGCCCTGGCTTACCCTGATGCCTACGAAGTGGGCATGTCCAACCTTGGCCTTGCTATCCTCTACGACCTCATAAACAGCCAGGAAGAATTCGTAGCGGAGCGGGTCTACGCCCCCTGGCCTGATATGGAAGAATTAATGCGCCAGGAAAAAATCCCCCTCTTCAGCCTGGAAACCCGCCACTTCCTGAAAGAATTTGACTTTGTAGGCTTCAGCTTGCAGTACGAGCTCACCTATACCAATGTCCTGAACATGCTGGACTTGGCTGGTATTCCCTTGATGCCATTTCAACGGACTGATGATGACCCGCTGGTTATAGCTGGTGGGCCGTGCACCTTTAACCCCGAACCTATGGCCCCTTTCGTGGATTTCTTCGTCATTGGGGATGGGGAGGAAGTGGTTTTGGAAATCCTCAGGGCCTATGCGGAGTGGAAGGAAAGGGGTGGTAAGAGGCGGGAATTCCTGTATCGGGTGGTTTCAATTGAGGGGGTATACGTCCCCTCATTCTACCGAACCCATTACAATCCTGATGGAACCTTTGGGGGCATAACGCCTCTGTTACCAGAGGCGCCGGCCAAGGTGCGCAAGCGCCTAATCCCAACCCTTACTCCAATCCCTACCAAGCCTGTCCTGCCACACATGGAAACTGTCCACGACCGGGGGAACATTGAAATCCAGCGGGGGTGTGGTCAAGGCTGCCGCTTCTGCCAAGCGGGGATAATCTACAGGCCCGTGCGGGAAAGGCCGCTTGAGGAAATTCTGGGGGCCATAGGCGAATTGCTCCAGAACACTGGTTACGAAGAGATTGCTTTGACCTCCCTTTCCAGTGCCGATTATTCCCGGATTGAGGAGCTGCTGGAGGAGTTAGAAGACAAGCACTTCCCTTGGCCTTTGGCCATATCCCTACCCTCCCTTAGGGTTGATTCTTTCTCCGTGTCCTTGGCTGAGAAGCTGGAGAAGCGGGGTCGGACAGGCCTTACCTTCGCTCCTGAAGCTGGTAGCCAGCGCTTGCGAGATGTAATCAACAAAAAGGTCACCGAAGCCGATATCTTAGAAGTGGCCGAAGCCACCTACTCCCGCGGTTGGCATCGCCTGAAATTCTACTTCATGATTGGCTTGCCTACAGAGACGATGGAAGACGTAGACGAAATAGGCAGAATAGTGCACAAAGTCTTGGACATTGGCCGTAAGTATCAAGGGGGGCGAGCTGAATTAGCCGTAAGCGTTGCTACTTTCGTGCCCAAACCCCACACCCCATTCCAATGGCTGCCGATGGCCGGGGAAGAGGAGGTAGCGGAGAAGCAAAGGAAGCTGCGCAAGCTCCTCAAGCGCCGGGGCGTTTTCCTCAGCCTATCGGATTACCACACCTCGCTTCTTGAAGCTGTCCTTGGCCGTGGGGACAGGAGGCTGGGTGAGGTCATCTACAGGGCTTGGCGCAAGGGGGCTAAGTTTGATGCCTGGGGTGAATTCTTCCGCTGGGATTTGTGGGAAGAAGCTTTCGGCGAAGCCGGTTTAGACCCCTCTTTCTATGCTCACCGCTTACGTCCCAAGGACGAAATTTTCCCCTGGGACCACATTGACATCGGGGTTGAGAAAGAATTCCTCTGGGAGGAATACCAGAGGGCGCTTCGGGGCGAGACTACTCCCGATTGCCGGAGGAATTGCTACGGCTGTGGAATAAGGAAAGCTTTCAAGATTAAAGAGCCGGTCCTGGCCTAAATCCTCACAACTTTTTCCCAAGGGAGGGGCTCCTTCCGGGGCCAAGGACCGAGGTATTTCTCCTTATCCAACCCCACCTTCTCCAGTGCTTTTTCCCAGCGCGAAGGCGTGACCTTTTCCCCGCTTTTGGCTATTTCAGCCAAAGCTAAACCTATGTTCCTATCGCCACGGCTAAGCGTGGCCTGAACCATCGCCCAGGCCGGGCTTTCGGCCCGAACCTTGACCTTGAGTCGGCCCAGAAGCCGTCGCAAAAGCTTTAAGCGTTCCTCAAGCTCTTCCTCCGAGGCCATGCCTATCCTCTGGAACGGGGTGTGGGGCTTGGGGACGAAGGGGGAAACGTTCACCACTACTTCGCCTTCAAACCGGTTGAGAACTTCCGCTACCAACTTTCCCACTGCCTTTACATC
>CAZPWR010000139.1:0-6905 GCA_964590555.1 uncultured Anaerolineae bacterium
AAGTGCATAAAAACCACTATTTCCCTGCCCTAACGGTAGACCATAAATTCACATTCGCTTGCCGTTCACCAAATTCAAAAAGCTGAAGGCCATGTTCTTCTACGCCTATTATATATTAAATATTAACTTACAGCTGCATGCAAATTGCGCACTTTCTTAGAAGCAAAATGTCATTGCGGGCCCTCGGCCCGAGGGGCGGCGCAGCCGCCGAAGCAATATCCCTGCAGGTTAGAAGATTGCTTCGCTTCGGCGCGAGCGCCCATCGGGGCGTAGCCCTCGGCGCGTGGCGCAATGACATCCCGACCCGCCATCGTGCCAAAGCCACGCTAAGCGTTCACCACGAAGCCCGTCCACGCAAGCCTCCGTCAAAAGCGTCGGCCTTAGGGCAGCCATAATAGTCTCGGGCACCGTGCTGGTGAGGAGATACAGCGTGTTTGGGTAATCCCGGGTGTAGGAGCAAATTGGGCCAGCGATGCCGACCATCTGTAAAGCCTCATGCTGTGCACACATGGTCGTAAGGCGTGTCTGCAGCCTTTTGTCTTACCAAATGACCACTTTTACACCTTCAATTTCTTTGAAGTGTTCGTCGCGGGTAGCCAATGTCAGGTCATGCTGAAGCGCAATCGCTACAATCCAAATGTCGTTTTCAGGTATCAGACGCCCTTTCAAGCGCAGAATGTCCTTAATTTCACCATATCAGCGCGCTGTACCTGTATCACATCCCAACACCACACTGCTTGCTGCAAACTCATCAATGCGCGCGATATTCTCTTGGACTCGCGCCGATTTCCGCGCCCCATAGTATAGTTCTCCAATCGCGATGCTGGGGACAAACGTTTCCTCAGCCTTTGAGAGATTCTCCTTGACTGCCGTATCACCCGCAAAAAGGGCGATAATGATGTTAGTGTCCAGCAGGTATCTACCACCCATGGGTGTCAATCCGTTCGCAACCTTGTTCAATTGCAAGCCGCATAAGTTCCAGGTCATCTGGCGCTATCGCACCTTCAAAGCGCAGAAGTTGTTGACCAGGGACACCTTGGGGGGTAGAAACAGCAAGGGCGCGTGCGAACTCAAACACCCGCCATTGCAATTCATAAGGCAAGGCTTTTAGTTGTTCAATTACCTTATCTACGATAAACGTATCCATTTTTGCCCCTTTATTCTCCGATCAAGAAATTGGGCTCCAGCGGATTTCGCTGGGCTCGTGGCTTTCACCATTTCTTCTATTGTGCATTCTACATCAACCTACAATCATATGCAAGGTGTGACCTCCTCAAGTGAGGGCAGAATCTATATAGGGTTCATCCTGGGCATTGGCTTAGGCCCCTTCCCCCTTAAGCACTTGGCCCGTGCTCGGCCCTTGGGCCGGGGAACTTTCGGCCGGGGCACCGTTGCTTTGTTACGCTCGCAGTGACAACCTCACAGCATGGCCGAAGGAGGCGAAACATTCTCCCTGCGAGGTAGGAGATTGCTTCGCTTCGCTCGCAATGACATCCCGACCCGCCATTGCGCCACAGCCACGCTGAGCGTTCGCCGCGAAGCCCGCCCACGCAAGCCTTCATCACTCGGTGAAGACCACGCTGAAGGCCTCGCCCCAAGCCCTTCGCCGACCTTCAGTTTGCTGAAATTAGCTGCAAATGCTCTCTAACACCGTATATGGAGACTGGGTGCGTCCCAAAATCGTCGGGGCCCGGTGGGCTATAAGATTAAACTCCCCCCGTCGTTTTCGTTTCTCCCTCATCTTTGCCGTGAAAAGCTTGCTTATACTGTAAATACTCCCTGCCCTTTCCAATCCCTTTAGGGTGAGGCGGAGAGCGTGGGGCAATTATGGGCGATTGCCCCACTGTGCCAAAGCTGACCAAGGGCGCAAGCTTATGGAGTTGCCCACCTTTGAAAAACTGGAAAGCCCTGGAAAAGGCTCAAAGGGGCTTGACAAATCGGGAAAAAGGTGCTACTATTTTAATTAGCACTCTTGCCTTGTGAGTGCTAAAAAACCATGGGTGAGCTGAGCAAGCGAGCGGAGCTAATCCTTTCTTTGGTCATAAAAGAGCACATAGCCACGGCCCAGCCGGTGGGCTCCCTTACCCTTGTGCAAAAATACAACCTTAACGTGAGCCCGGCTACGGTCCGAAATGAAATGGCTTCATTGGAAGCTAAAGGTTACCTTACTCACCCTCATACCTCGGCGGGAAGGGTGCCCACTGAAAAGGGTTACCGTTACTTTGTGGAAAAATTGCTGGAAACTATCCCTTTGCCCCCTTCCGAAAGGCTAACCATACAGCACCAGTTCTACCAGGTCCAGATGGACGTAGAACAGTGGGGGCGCCTGGCTGCCTCGGTCTTGGCCAAGTTCACCAATTATCCTTCTTTGGCCACGGCCCCCGCCCCGCCGAGACACAGACTAAAGCATATTGACCTTATCCCATACCAGGAAAACACCGCCCTCTTAATCCTGGCCTTGAGCGGCGGAATAATCCGCCAAACTTGGATACCTATCCCCCCATACATCGGGGGAGCGGAGCTGGTGCACACTGCCGAAATCTTGGAGGAATTTCTCTACGGCCTTTCGGCTCCAGAGATTGAGTGGATTGCTTCCAAATTGGAGCCATTCGCTTCCAAAATAGCCCTGAAAGTGGCCGAAATCATGAACGCCCTTGACCAGAGAATTGAAGAGCCAATATACCGGGAGGGAATTGAAGAACTGACTCGCGAGCCAGAATTTTCCTCCCCCGCCAGGATGCGGGCACTCTTCCGCTTCTTCTACGACGACTCCTCCATCCGCTCAATCTTGGACGAAACCCGCTTAACGAACGGAATCCACGTCATAATAGGCGGGGAGGGAAGGTGGGAAGAATTGAAAGATTGTAGCCTAATCCTGACCCGCTACGGGGTTCGCGAAAAGGCCTTGGGAGTCCTCGGAGTC
Organism: uncultured Anaerolineae bacterium; assembly: GCA_964590555.1. Classification (GTDB taxonomy): domain Bacteria; phylum Chloroflexota; class Anaerolineae; order SpSt-600; family SpSt-600; genus SpSt-600. The sequence continues at coordinate 2,924 of CAZPWR010000139.1, forward strand.
CTCGGGCCTATGAGGATGACTTACGGAAGAGCAATTTCCGTGGTTAGCTACGTGGCTAACCTTATGAGCGAACTGGTCAATAGACTATTTTGAAAAAGGAGGCCGAAGATGAACGAGGAGAACTTGGAGGAGAAGGTTAAGGAGCTGGAAGCCAAAATCTCTGAGCTCCAAAGCAAAGCCGAAGAATACCTTGACCAATGGCGGCGCACTGCTGCCGACTTCGCCAACTACCGAAAGCGAGTGGAAAAAGAACAAGCAGAACAAACTAAATACGCCAACGCCGCCCTCATCGCCAAACTCCTTCCAATCTTAGACGACTTTGAAAGGGCCTTCCAAACCATTCCACCGGCCCTTTCCAAACTCACTTGGCTTGACGGAATATTCCTAATCCACCGCAAATTCCAATACATCCTGGAACAAGAAGGGCTTAAGCCCATAGAAACACAAGGCCAGTTCTTTGACCCTTACTACCACGAAGCCATCTCCTACGAGGAAACCGACCACTACGAGGATGGGCAAATAATCGGTGAAATCCAAAAAGGTTATATGTTTCACGACAAAGTCCTGAGGCCGGCTCTGGTAAAGGTGGCTAAGAAAAAGCTGCCTCCTGAGCCGCAGCCTCAAGAAGAAAAAAGAGTAGAGGAGGAGGGGAGCTATGCCGGAGAGGATACTGGGAATTGATTTGGGGACTACTAACTCTGTAATGGCGGTAATAGAGGGAGGAGAGCCTGTTGTTATCCCCAACGCTGAAGGGGATAGGCTTACGCCTTCCGTAGTGGCCATAAACCCCAAAACTGGGGAACGCTTGGTGGGGAAGTTGGCCAAACGCCAGGCCATAACTAACCCCGAAAACACCATCTTCTCCATAAAACGCCTGATGGGCCGTAAATTCAATGACCCCGAAGTCCAAAAGGCCCGCCGTATCCTACCTTATAAAATCATTGAGAAACCAAACGGCGATGCCTGGGTGGTGATGGGAGGCCGGGAATACTCCCCACCGGAAATCTCCGCTATGATCTTGCAGAAGCTAAAGCAAGATGCTGAGGCTTACCTGGGCGAGAAGATAACAAAGGCCGTGATCACTGTCCCGGCTTACTTCAACGACGCCCAGCGCCAAGCCACAAAAGATGCCGGCAGGATCGCGGGCCTTGAAGTAGTGAGGATAATAAACGAACCAACCGCCTCCGCCCTGGCTTACGGCATGGACAAGAAGAAAGAAGGACTCATCGCCGTTTACGACCTCGGCGGAGGAACTTTTGACATCTCCATCCTGGAAATTGCCGAAGGAGTCTTCCAGGTGAGGTCCACCGCTGGCGATACCTTCCTGGGCGGGGACGACATAGACCAGCTCATAATCAACTGGATATGCGAGGAATTCAAGAAAGAGCACGGAATTGACCTCCGCCAGGATCGGATGGCCCTCCAGCGCCTGAAGGAGGCCGCCGAAAAGGCTAAGATTGAACTTTCTACCGTGATGGAAACCGAAATCAACCTGCCCTTCATTACGGCCGATGCCTCCGGCCCCAAACACCTCCAGATGACTTTAACCAGGGCCAAGCTTGAGCAATTGGCCCACGACATCATCCAGAGGACCCTCGGCCCCGTAAAGCAAGCCCTTGCCGATGCCAAAATCACCCCTGCCGACATCTCCGAAGTCATCTTGGTAGGAGGCCAGACCAGAATGCCTGCCATCCAGCGCTTGGTAAGGGACTTCTTCGGTAAGGAACCACATAAAGGCATAAACCCCGATGAAGTCGTAGCCATCGGGGCCGCAATTCAGGCTGGGGTCCTGGCTGGAGAAATTAAGGACATACTCCTCCTGGACGTTACTCCTCTTACCCTGAGCGTGGAGACCCTGGGAGGTATCGCTACTCCCATAATCCCCCGCAACACCACAATACCTGTGCGCAAGAGCCAGATCTTCTCCACCGCCACCGATAACCAGACCCAAGTGGAAATACACGTAGTCCAGGGAGAGCGCCCCATGGCCGCTGACAACAAGACCCTCGGGCGGTTCATCCTGGACGGCATACCGCCAGCTCCGCGGGGTGTCCCCAAGATAGAGGTAACGTTTGATATTGATGCCGATGGAATCTTACATGTATCGGCCAAGGATTTGGCCACAGGGCGGGAGCAGAAGATAACCATAACGGCCAGCTCTGGCCTTACCGAACAAGAAATCCAGCGCATGATTAAAGAGGCCGAACAGTACGCGGAACAGGACCGCCGCAAGAAGGAGCTGGCCGAAGCCCGCAACCAGGCCGATGCCATAATCTACACGGCCGAAAAGAGCTTGCGAGAATTCGGTGACCGCATCCCTTATGACCTCAAGAGCCGTATAGAGGCCAAGATAAACGAAGTCCGCTCTGCAATGCAAGGAACCGAAATCCACACCATCCGCCGCCTGACCCAGGAGCTTGGGGAGCTAATCCAGCAAATAGGGGCAAGCATGTACGGCCAAGGTCCTGGCGAAACAACCCCGCCCGGGGACCAAGGCGGTGGAGACACTGTAGAAGGGGAATACCGGCAAGTATAAGCCTTAGCTTAGCCGAAATCCCCAAAGCCGGGCCACTTGGGCCCGGCTTTTTATAATCGGGGCTTCAGAGGGGCTGAAGGACGCGATTAGCTCGTCATTTTAAACAAGCCGCAGCTGTGGCCCAAAGCCAACTGTAGACGGTAAATTTCATCCCACGCGCGGCCTGAACTTGTAGCCGTAGTGGATTACACCTCCCTCGCCTTCCTCGTAAAGCTTCCGGGTAACCATCTCCACCGGCATCCCTACCTTCACTTCTTCCGGGTCCACATCAGTGAGCTGGGCCGTTACCATGGGGCCTTCTTCCAGCTTAACCATGGCCACGGCATAAGGAGCATACTCCTCAAATTCCTCTGAGGCTTGGTAGACAACAGCAAAGCTGTAGACCACCCCTCGCCCGCTGAAAGAGTAAGGGGTCTGGGCTGGCTTTGAGCATTCAGGGCATACGTCACGCGGAGGGAAGATTTTGGCTCCGCATTTAGAGCACACTTCCCCCGCAAGGCTATAGCGCTGCTTCCTCGTCCTCCATACAGCTGGCAGACTCATAACTTCACCTCCTTATAAAATTTTAATCCGGACCCTCTAAGATGTGGGTTACTACTGTGCTTCCTACTCCTCCTATGCTTTGGACAAGGGCCCAGTGAGCGTCCTTTACCTGATTTGGGCCAGCCTCGTGGCGAAGCTGCAGCACTGCTTCCGCCACTTGGTAGACCCCTGTTGCCCCCAAGGGGTTGCCACGTGCTTTGAGTCCTCCCATGGTGGAGATGGGAATGCGGCCATCAAGGGAAATCTGGCCTTCCATAGCCAGCCTTACCCCTTGCCCCCTTTCGGCAAAGCCTGCCGCCTCTAAAGAGAGGGCAGCCATGATAGTGAAGGAGTCATAAAGCTCAAATAAATCCACATCCTCCGGCTTAATTCCGGCAATCTCATAAGCCCGCCTGGCCGAAAGGTAGGCTGCCTCCAAGAACAAGGGGTCCTTTCGGTCGTGGAGGGCAAGGGTATCAGTAGCGGCAGCGGAAGAGGCAATCCTCACGGGTTTGGCCTGGAAATCTTTAGCCATCTCCATGGGGCAAAGCACTACCGCCGCCGCTCCATCGGCCACTGGAGAGGAATCAAGCAAGTTTATCGGTTCTACCACCATGCGCGCTTCAACGAAGGCTTTTTCCGTTATCGGATTGCGGAACATGGCATAAGGGTTGTTGACTGCATTTTTGTGAGCATTTACCGAGAAGCCGGCAAAGTCCTTGAGTTCATAGCCGTACTCGTGCATGTAGCGGCGCATTATGAGGGCATTTAGGGCGATAAAGGAGAGGCCGAACTCCCGCTCGTATTCCCCATCAATCCCCAAGGACAGTGCGGATTGGACCTTTTCGGCTGGGGCATCGGTTACCTTTTCCACGCCACAGACTACGACGAAATCGGCCAAGCCACCAGCTACGGCCAGGTAAC
>CAZPWR010000140.1:0-3163 GCA_964590555.1 uncultured Anaerolineae bacterium
ATGCAGGGAGAAATGGCAGCAGCGCGCCAGCAAAACCCCCAGGAGTGGGGCAAAGAGGAGAGAGGGCGGGGCAGGAATCCCCCCGAGCCCCATCATCGCCCCCCTCTTTTCAGGGGGAGCGATGTCAGAAAGGAAAGCGGCAAAGGCCGTGGTAAAGAAAGCAATTCCGGTACCGTGAAAAGCCCGCAGAAGGAAGAGGCTTTTCAGGTCTTTAATCAGGCAATAAAGGAGCATGCTTAGGGTGAAAATAAGGGCGCCAAAGATAAGGCCTGCTTTCCTACCTACCCAATCGCAAAGCCAACCGGCGACCGGGCGAAACAGGATAGCGCTCAAAGCGAAGGCGCTTTGAAGTGCTCCTATGGCTGCTGCTTTCCCTCCCAAGCTTGTGACAAATAGAGGGAAGACCGAAAACAAGCTCTGGAAGCTGAAGAAAAAGAAAAAGTTTGCGATTAAGGCTGCGTACAAAGGCCAGGGGTAAGCCAATCCTTCAGTCCTCCTCAACTTTAAGGATTGCCAAAAATGCTTCTTGAGGGACCTGGACCCGGCCTATTTGCTTTAGGCGCTTTTTCCCTTCCTTTTGACGCTCCAAGAGTTTACGTTTGCGTGTCACATCACCACCGTAGCACTTGGCCAACACGTTCTTCTTGAGAGCGGGGATATCAGCTCTGGCCACCACCCTCTTTCCAATGGCTGCCTGAATAGCGACTGGGAAAAGCTGGCGTGGTATGACTTCTTTTAGCCTTTCCACCAGAACTTTCCCACGCCTGTAAGCATCATCCCGATGCACTATGACCGAGAGGGCATCCACGGGCTGGCCATGCACAAGGAGAGTGAGCTTGACCAAGTTATCAGGCCGGTACTCAAGGAAAGAGTAATCCAGGGAAGCGTAACCTCTTGATACTGATTTGAGGCGATCGTAAAAATCGGTTATCATCTCCGCCAGGGGCATCTCGTAAAGGAGCATAACCCTCCTTGGGTCCAGGTAATCCATCCTCACGAACTTTCCACGCCTCTTGCTGACCAGCTCCATAATTGGGCCTATGTATTCGGATGGGGTGAAAATCTGGACCCTCATCCAAGGTTCGCGGATTTCCTCAATCTCCGATTCTGGGGGAAAACGGGCTGGGTTGTCTACACGGATAACCTCGCCATTGCGCTTTACTACTTCGTACTCCACGTTAGGGGCTGTAGCCACCAAGTCCAAGCCGAATTCCCTTTCCAACCTTTCCTGGACTATTTCCATGTGGAATAGGCCCAGGAAGCCGCACCGGAAGCCAGGCCCCAAGGCTGCTGAATCTTCAGGCTCAAAGAAGAGGGCCGAATCGTTGAGCTGGAGCTTTTCCAAGGCTTCCCTGAGGAGCCCAAAGTTCTCCCCTTCGGTTGGATAGAAGCCGGCGAAGACCATAGGCTTGGGCTTCTTGTAGCCGGGGAGGGGTTTCTCAGCGGGGTTGCGGGCCCAAGTTATGGTATCCCCTACAGAACATTCCCTCACGCTTTTGAGGCCAGTAGCTACATACCCTACTTCCCCAGCCACCAACTTCTCGGTTGGAGTCATCCAAGGGGCAAAGTAGCCTATTTCCATAGGCTCAAACTTAACCCCCGAAGACATAAGCATGAGGGTGGACTGGGGGGTTATCTCGCCATCTACTACCCTCACGTAGGCGACGACTCCTTTGTAGGAATCGTAATGGGAGTCAAAGATGAGAGCCCTGAGTGGCTGGCGCAAGTAACCCTTTGGGGGAGGTATTTTCCTGACCACCGCTTCCAGCACTTCTTCAACGTTTATCCCTTCCTTAGCCGAAACCATTATTGCTTCCTCGGCAGGTATTCCCAGAAGGTCCTCCAGCTCTTGAGCTACTTCCTCCGGCCTGGCATTAGGTAGGTCAATCTTATTGATGACGGGGATAATGGTTAAATCGTGCTCCAAAGCCATGTAGAGGTTGGCGACGGTTTGGGCCTCTATTCCCTGAGAAGCATCTACTACTAAGACAGCTCCTTCGCAAGCGGCCAAAGCCCTGCTGACTTCGTAGGAAAAATCCACATGCCCTGGGGTATCAATCAAATTGAGCACGTATTCCTCGCCATCGGAAGCCTTGTAAACCATCCTCACTGCCGAGGCCTTTATGGTCACACCCTTTTCCCGCTCAATATCCATCTGATCCAGGAACTGCTCCCGCATCTGGCGCGGTTCAACCGTCCCCGTTATCTCCAGGAAACGGTCGGCCAGTGTAGATTTTCCGTGGTCTATATGCGCTATGATGCAAAAATTACGGATTTTCCTTGGGTCCATAGCTTTTACCCCAAGGTGTATTATACCAAGAAGATTTTGGGCAAGCAAAGCTATTCATATTGACGGGTGTGTCCCAGAATTGTGGGGGACTGCTGCTGGAGGTCTGCAAAGCTCTTTGGTCCCACTTGGGGACGCCCCTCACAACCCCTTAGCCTTTTTACCTCCCCTTGCAAGGGGGGTATGGGGGATTTCCCACCCTTGTTTGCTGGGGGTTTATCAAGGTTTTGGGTCCCACTCGTGTGTTGGCTTACAGGGGTTGGCTGCTCTCCTTCTATTTTGATTTTCCAGGGGGACGCCCCCCGTTCCCCCGGGAGAGGGCTTTGCCCTTATAACCCCCCTCGCAGGGAGGTTAAGGGGGTTTCCCCCGTTTTAATCAAGGTCGGCGAAGGCCGACCTTTGGCCGTAGGCCCCAAAGGGCTGATTTAAATCGGCATGAAAGGGGCATGGTAAAAAACAAGCCAGGCATTTCCGATAATGCCTGGCCTGTCCGGTTCAGCGCAAGCTTCTGGGAGCGCTGACCCTATGGGGGATTAGAACTTGCGGAATTTATCACGTGTCGCGCCACATATTGGGCAACGCTCCGGCGCTTCCCCTTCTACTGTCCAACCGCAGAGTTCGCAAATGTAAATGTCGCCAATTTCGGCATCTTGGCCGCTCAAAACTGCTTGGCGAGCTTTCTCATACATACCGGCGTGGACCTTTTCCGCCTCCAAAGCCCAAGTAGTGGACCTCACAGCGTTCTTTTCCTCTTGGAGTTCAGCGACAGCACGGAAGGCTGGGTACATTTCTTCTACCTCATAAGTCTCGCCCCCAATAGCCGTGGCCAGGTTTTCGGCAGTCTGCCCAATCCCTCCCAGAACTTTCAGATGATTG
>CAZPWR010000141.1:0-1706 GCA_964590555.1 uncultured Anaerolineae bacterium
CAGGAACCTCCAGGACTAACTCATCGTGGACTTGGAGGACTATGTGCGAGCGAAGCCCTCGCTCTTTGAGGGCCCGGTGGAGGCGAACCATGGCTATCTTAATTATGTCCGCAGCGCTGCCTTGGATAGGGGCATTTATCGCCATGCGCTCCGCCGCCGATTTGACCGTGTGATGGGCTTTGCTATCCGGAGCCAGTTCAGGGAAGTAGCGGCGACGTCCAAGTATTGTTTCCACGTAACCTTCCTGCCGCGCTTTCGCCTTGGTCCTTTCAATGTAAGCCTTCACTTTCGGGTAACGGGCGAAGTAGCTCTGGATGAACTTGTGGGCCTCCTCGGGGGTAAGGCCTGTCTCCTCGGCCAAGCCATAAGCGCTCATCCCGTAGCTTATCCCGAAGTTCACAGTCTTAGCCAGCCGGCGCATCTCCGGGGTAACTTGCTCTATCGGCACGCCCAGGATTACAGAAGCGGTGCGGGCGTGGATGTCCTCCCCCCTGTGGAAGGCTGCTATGAGCTCCTCATCTCCGCTTATGTGGGCTAAAATCCTAAGCTCAACTTGAGAATAATCGGCCGAAAGCAGAACCATGCCTTCTTCGGCTATGAAGGCTTTGCGCACAGCTTTGCCTATATCAGTCCTGGTAGGGATGTTCTGCAGGTTGGGGTCGCTTGAAGAAAGCCTCCCGGTCACAGTTCCGGTCTGGTTGTAAGAGGTGTGGACTCTGCCCGTGGCCTTGTTGACCATCTTAGGCAAGGCGTCCACATAGGTGGATTTTATCTTGGCCAGATGCCTGTGCTCCAGCAGCAAGTCTATAACCGGGTGCTTCCCCCGGAGCTTCTCCAAGACATCGGCAGAAGTTGAATAGTGGCCCGATTTGGTCTTGGGGATGCCTTGGGCAGATATGCCCAGCTTGCCAAAGAGGGCATCGGAAAGCTGCTCCGGGGAGTTGACGTTAAAGCGATAACCCACAAGCTTGTAGATTTCCTCCTCCAAAGCTTGGAGTTTCTGGCCCAGTTCTTTGGACATTTCCTTGAGGAAAGGTATGTCCAGTTTCACTCCGGTCATTTCCATGTCCATAAGCACAGGTATGAGGGGCAATTCCACTTCGTAGAAGAGCTTGGCCAGCCCAAGCTCTTGCAGCTTATTATCCAAAAGCCCGACCAAGCGGTAAGTCATGTCGGCATCGGCAGCGGCGTAGGGGGCAACTTTGGATATAGGCAGTAAGTCCATCGTGGTTTGATTTTTCCCCTTACCTATGAGCTCCTCAATGGTAGTCATTTCAACTCCGAGGTATGACCAGGCCAAGTCCTTGAGGTTAAGGCTGCGGCCTGCTGGGTTCACAAGCCAGCCCGCTACCATCGTATCAAAGGCCAGGCCTCTCACGTCTACCCCGTTCCTTGCCAGCACGATCATATCATACTTTGCGTGGTGGGCATATTTGGCTATGGTTTCATCTCCCAAGATTCGGGAAAGCTTTTCCCTCACCAGCTCCCAAGGAAGCTGCTCGCCTTCCAAATGCCCGACAGGAATGTAGTATCCTTCGCCCTCGCCGAAAGCCAGCGATACCCCCACAAGCCTGGCCCTCATCGGGTCTATATCGGTAGTCTCCACGTCAAAAGCTAAGGCGTTAGCTTGGGATATTTTCTCCAGTAAGAGGTTCAAGGAACCTTCGTCCTGGATGACGGAATACTTTCCGGGTTCAGAGCGCTGA
>CAZPWR010000142.1:0-1985 GCA_964590555.1 uncultured Anaerolineae bacterium
TATGCTCCAGCTTGCCCGCGAGGGGATGACCATGGTAGTGGTTTCGCACGAAATGGGCTTCGTCAAGGCGGCAGCTGATAGGATTATCTTCATGGATGCAGGGAAGATAGTGGAAGAGGGGACAGTGGAGCAGATATTCAACAACCCTCGCGAGGAAAGGACCAAAGCTTTCTTGAGCAAGATATTGATTTGAGGATTTTTCACGGCGATTAAAATCGGCCTTTTTCGGCCATGGGTCAGCCTTCGCCGACCCCAATTACACTGGGGTGAAGGGGGCTGCGCCCCTTTCCGGGGGGAGCGGGGGTGTCCCCCCAACCCTTGTAACCTCCTGCGAGGGGGGTATGGAGGTCCAGGGGGTCTGGGGGATGTGCGTCCAGAATCTATATCTTGAGGAGCTTGGCAGCATTTTCCCCCAATATGCGCTCCAGACCGCGCTGGGATAGACCCGAATTCTTTATCTGCTCTATGAATGGGCCAGGCCTTACCAAAGGAAAATCAGTCCCGAAGAGAATCTTGTAACGCAAAATCTCCCCCACAATGGGGAAAATCTGGATATCGTAGAGAAAAGGCGTAGCCGCCGTATCATAATAGACACGAGCCAGCTTCTCCCGAACCTTAGGCATAAGCTCGTAAAAGGGAAGACCCCCACCCCAATGGCTGCACACCAAAGTTAGCTCTGGGTGGTTTTGAATGAAGTTGTAAACAATTCCAGGGCTTATAGTGCCCTTACCCCGGTAGTTATGCCCAACCGGCTCGCTTGTGTGGACCATAAGGGGGACATCGTAAGCTACTGCGGCCGCTACCACAGGGGTCATGATATCCTCGTCATCTAAAGCATACCCCTGCCCGTTGGGCATTAACTCCCCTATGCCTTTCATCCCTCCCTCAATGCAGCGCTCTATCTCCCGAACCGCCTCGTTCCCAGCTCTGGGCTGAACAGCGGCAAAGCCATAAATCCGGCCAGGGTAACGCTTCATCGCATCCAAGACATAATCGTTGCAGCAACGACATAAGCCCATATCGGACCAAGCGAAGGAGAAAGCTACGGCTGCATCCACCCCATCCTCATCCATGACTTGAATGAGCTCATCTGCTGTAATCATCTTAGCCCTGGGGCTGGAGTAAAGGACTTCAAACCAGCGGTCCTTTTGGAAGAACTTCTCCTTGTTCTTTATGACTTCCGGTGGGAAGATGTGGACGTGGAAATCTATCACCTTCATAAGCGCCTCCTTAAAGGGGTGGCTTTTTCAGGTGCCATTGAGTAGCTTGTTCGTAAGCGTAGGCAACTTTTAGGATTTTCTCCTCCCCAAAAGCCGGGCCCATTATCTGTAACCCCACGGGCAAGCCTTCGGAAAAGCCACAAGGGATGGATATAGCGCAAATCCCCGCCAGGTTGACGGGGATTGTGAAAACATCGGAAAGGTACATCTTGAGCGGGTCTTCCACCTTCTCCCCAAGCTTGAACGCTACTGTGGGGGAAGTAGGGGCAACGATTACATCCACTTTCTCAAAGGCTTCATCAAAATCCTTTTTGATGAGGGTGCGCACTTTTTGAGCCTTTAGGTAATAAGCATCGTAGTAGCCAGCCGAGAGGGCGTAGGTCCCCAGCATTATGCGCCTTTTTACCTCAGGACCGAAGCCATTCCCCCTGGTCAAGCGGTACTCCTCCCAAAGTTCAGAGGCAGGGACGTAAAGCCCGTATTTAACCCCATCGTAACGGGCAAGGTTGGCCGAAGCTTCCGCTGGAGCTATGAGGTAGTAAGTGGGGAGGGCATACTTGGTGTGAGGCAGGCTTATTTCCAGAACCTCCGCCCCGAGTTCCTCCAGGCAGCTTATTGCCTCCCGCACCGCCTTCTCAACCCCTCTCTCCATCCCCTCAATGAAATACTCCTTGGGCACACCTACTTTTACTCCCTTCACTTCAGGGACAAGCGCCTTAAAGTAATCGGGCACCGGATAATCAACGGAGGTGGAATCTTTGGGGT
>CAZPWR010000143.1:0-3825 GCA_964590555.1 uncultured Anaerolineae bacterium
GCCTTGTAAGAGCCGTAAGCCGTTGGATGATTTTGACCTGGATTGGGCTTGGAATATTGGCTGGGTTTGGGCTAAAAAAGCTTGCTGAAGCGCAGTTAAAACCATTGCTGGTCCTTGTAGCAATCTTTGGCTTGATAGAAGGATGGGCTGCGCCTTTGCCCTTTCCCAAACTTGTCCCCTTAGAGGCCTTGCCTGAGCTCTATCACTGGCTGGCTAAAATCCCTGGAGATTTCGCCATCCTTGAGCTCCCCGCTTTTTACCCTTTGTATGACGGTGAAACCTTAAGGATGTACGCTTCTCTCCTGCACGGCAAAAAATTAATTACAGGCTACAGCGGATTCATCCCGGAAGACACTGAAAGCTTGGTAAAAACCTTGCAGGATTTTCCATCTCCTGAATCCATTGCCCAAATAGCTTCCCTGGGGTCTTATGGATTGCGCTTCGTAATCGTTGAGCCTGATTCCCCCTTGCTTGAATTCAACGAGCGGTTTTTAAACCATCTTTGCCAACTTCAAGCTGACCCTATCCTCCGATTTGTGGCCAAAGTTGGCAGCGCCTATGTTTTTGAAGTTAGGACTTTCCCTCAAGCAATGCCTCCAAAGTTCGTTTATCAAGCAATAGAAGTGGAGTTTGGAAATATAGCCACCCTTAGGGGATACGGGATGGGCTTTACAAGCGATGGGAAGCTATTCGTCTCGCTGGACTGGGAGGCAAAATCTGGCCCCATTCAGAAATATTCAGTCACAGTCCAAGCTTTTGATGGACAAGGCAAGATGCTTTCGCAGGCAGATCGCCCGCCTATTGCTGAACCCTTTATCCAATGCTGGCAGCCAGGGGTTTCCGTGAAAGACGAGAGGGTTCTGGACATAAGCACCGGGAATTTCCAGAAGGTAGGCGTAGCAATGTACGATTGGAGTTCAATGGAGCATCTTCCCATAATAAGCAGGGGAGAAACATACCCTGACCGATTCTTGTGGTTAGAGCTTTTGCCGGGTGAATAAACATCCAATTTCCCTCCCAGCCCCAGTTTCAGTATAATACTGCCAGGAGGAACTATGCTAGAGAAATGCAGCCGGAGGGAATTCCTCAAATACTTGCTTGGATGGGCGGCAGCCCTTTTCTTGGAAGGATGCATGGGGAAAACCCCAGTGCCAACTTTAAGCCCAACCCCTACCATGCCCCCGACTTCAACCTTCACCCCAACGCCTAAGCCTTCCCCGACTTCTACCCCAACGCCAATTCTGACTCCAAGCCCTGAACCTTCACCGACTTCTACTCCAACATTGACTTCTACCCCAACACCAACTCTGGCTCCAAGCCCCACTCCTACCCCCTTGCCCCCACGCGCCGAAATCGCCATCGCCAGGGGAAAGGATTGGGAAGCCATAACCAGGGCGGCAATAGAAGCCATAGGGGGAATGAAGGCTTTCGTGAAGCCTGGGGATACCGTGCTGCTAAAGCCTAACATCTGCACCGCTGGCCGGCCACCCGAGTACGCTGCCACTTCCCATCCAATTGTGGTAGCGACGGTAGCCAAGATGTGCTGGGAGGCTGGAGCTAAAAGGGTGCTTCTCTTTGACCTGCCATTTTCTGGGACTCAAGAGGCTGCTTACAAAGATAGCGGCATCGCCGATGCTGTAAAGGGCCTGGACGTGGAACTCCTCTTTGCTTCCCCCAGACACTATGAGAGGATCCCGGTTCCGGGAAGGGATTTGAAGGAGTGGACTTTCCTCCGCCAAGCCCTGGAAGCCGATGTCTTCATAAACATACCCATCGCCAAACATCACTCGGAAGCAGGCTTAACCTTAGGAATGAAGAACATCATGGGTGTAATCCAGGACCGGCCCTTCATGCATTGGAACCTGCACCAGCGCATCGCTGACTTGAACACCGTCGTCCGCTCGCACCTTGTGGTTGTAGACGCTACTCGCATCCTGGTGGCCCATGGCCCCCAAGGCGGAAGGCTGGAGGACGTCCGCATCGCCGATACCGTAATCGCTTCAGCCGATGTTGTAGCAGCTGATGCCCTGGCCGCTACTCTCTTCGGGAGAAGCTGGCGTGACATAGGCTACATAAGGATTGGGGCAGAGATGGGCCTCGGCGTGCCCGAAGGCCGTCGTTTGGCAGAGGTGGCCCTTTGATGGCATGGAGGAAGCTTCGCATCGCCTCCCAGGCTATATTTTTCACCCTTTTCCTCGCCTTGGGGGTTAAAGCTTCCCAGAGTTTCACTGGAGCGCCTTGGAACCTTTTCCCCCGCTTTGACCCCTTGGCAGCGCTTTCGGTCTCGCTTGGGGTAAAGAGGCTGCTCTGGGTTTCGTTCTGGGGCGCTGCCTTGACCCTTGGCTTAACCCTTCTCCTGGGAAGGGCCTTCTGCGGCTGGGGTTGCCCCTTAGGGGCTTTCTTGGATTGGACTTCCAGACCAATCCCCAGGAAGCGAAGGGACAGAGGCTTTTACCTTTTCCATGCCAGCTTCTTCCTACTCACTTTCACCCTCGCCCTTTCCTTAGCAGGCAAGCTTTGGCCACTTTTCCTTGACCCCATCACCATCGCTCAGAGGACTCTCGTGGCTTCTATCCACCCAGCTGTTGGGTGGCTCCTTAGGGCTGCAGGTGATGCCTTCTACTTCATACGCCCCCTTCAAGAGTTCGTTGACCTCGCCGATAGGGTATGGCGGTGGGTTGGCCTCCTCCCTCAGGGCGGCCCCCGCCTTTACCGCTTTTCCCTCTTTTTCCTTGCTTTCCTCTCGCTCTTGGCTTTCCTCAACAGGCTTGCTCCTCGCTTCTGGTGCCGTGCGCTTTGTCCCCTTGGAGCTCTCCTCACCCTCGTCGGGCGCTTTTCCCCCATTACAGTAAAAGTTGACGAAGAGGCTTGCACCCAGTGCGGCCTTTGCGCCGATCTTTGCCCAATCCTCCCTATTGGAGCTGATAGGGTTGATAGCCGAGCCGATTGCTGGCGTTGCGCCGATTGCATCGCCTTTTGCCCGGAAAAAGCGGTCTCTTTCGCTTGGGCGAAGCCTTACCTTCAACCGCTCACTTTCAATCCATCCCGCCGGGCATTCTTAGGTGGGCTCTTGGGAGCAGGGGCAGCTCTGCTAATTGCCCGCTCAGATACCCTCAGCCGCCGCAATTCCCCAAACATCCTAAGGCCTCCAGGGGCTAAGGTTAAGCTCTCTTTGGGAAAATACGACGAATCCGAGTTCCTGAGCCGATGCATCCGCTGCGGTCTGTGCTGGAAAGTCTGCCCCACCAACGGCCTCCAGCCAGTAGGAACAGAGGCAGGCATTGAAAGCTTTTGGACTCCTATCCTCATCCCCAGGATCGGGTACTGCGATTACGGTTGCACCGCCTGCGGGGAAATTTGCCCCACCGGTGCCATTGAGAGACTAAGCCTTGAAGAAAAGAGGAGAAGGAAGATAGGGCTGGCCTACATAGACCAGAAACGTTGCATCCCCTACAGCCTGCACCTCCCCTGCACCGTCTGCGAGGAAATGTGCCCTGTCCCAGAAAAAGCCATAATCCTTGAGGAGCGGGAAATTGAAGGCAAAACCTTGCTCTTCCCCAAAGTCCTGCCCGAAAGATGCATAGGGTGCGGGATATGCGAGAACAAATGCCCCGTCCCCGATGAGGCAGCTATAAGGGTTTATGCCCCATTTGTGGTTTAGGAGGGAAAATGCGCCTTAGGAGCATTCTCCGTTGGGCTATCCTCATCTTAAACATCATCCTCATCCTGACTTTCGCCTGGCTTTCCTCTCGGCCGATGCCTCCGCCGCCTCCGCCTACGCCTCCCGCCGCCTCTTCCTCGGAAGGCGAACACCTTAGGGTCTTG
>CAZPWR010000144.1:0-5300 GCA_964590555.1 uncultured Anaerolineae bacterium
AATAGTTCCAGTAGTGGTGAGCAAGAAGGTGGCTGGCCAAGAGGTAGCCCCGGAAATCGTGAGCGAGGATGAAACCATCAACCCCAGCCTCACGGTGGAAAGGGCTGCCCTTTACCCACCGGTCTTCATGAAAGGAGGGACCGTAACCCCGGCCAACGCTTGCCCCATAAGCGATGGCGCTGCCGCCCTCCTAATCATGACTGCGGAGAAGGCCAAAGCCCTCGGCTACGAACCCATGGCCTACATCCGAAGCTATGCCTATGCTGCCGTTCCTCCAGAGATAATGGGCATTGGGCCAGCAAGGGCAATCCCCCTTGCCCTCAAGAAGGCAGGCCTTACCCTCAAGGACATTGACCTAATTGAGCTCAACGAGGCCTTCGCCGCTCAAGTCCTGGCCGTGGGCAGGGAAATGGAAAAGTATGGCTGGGACTGGGACAAAGTCAACGTCAACGGCGGAGCCATCGCTCTCGGCCACCCGGTAGGGTGCACTGGGTCCAAGCTCACAGTCACCATAATCCACGAGATGAAGCGCCGCAATGCCCAGTTCGGCCTGGTGACAATGTGCGTGGGTGGTGGTCAGGGAGGCGCACTCATCCTGGAGAGAAAATAAAGGAGGGGATGAGCCATGATAACCCAGTGGGTTGACGAAAGCGTCTTGGCTAAGGGCAAGGAAATCTACCTCAAAATCAAAGACCAGCTGGAGCCGAACCACAACGGCAAAATCGTAGCCATTGATGTGGATTCAGGCGAGTACTTCATTGGGGATACCCTGATTGAGGCCAACGACAAAGCCCGAGAAAAGTACCTGAATAAGCAGCTATATTTTGCCCGCATCGGGACAGACGTGGCTATGGCCATAAGAGTTTGGTAATCCCAAAAAGGAGGTAAGCCATGTATATCTTTAAAGCTGGGGTAGTTGGCGCCGGAACAATGGGCGCCGAGATAGCTCAAGTGATATCCTACGCTGGGCTCCCGGTGGTAGTGAAGGACATTGACCAGAAGATTTTAGACAAGGCCATGGAGAAAATCCGCTCTATCTACCAGCGCCAGGTAGATAAAGGTAGAATGACCCCCGGTGATGTGGAGTCCAAGCTGGCCCTCATCACTACTACCCTCACCTATGACGGCTTTGAGGATGTAGACATAGTCATAGAGGCCGTCCCCGAAAACATTGAACTTAAGAAGCGAGTTTTCAAAGAACTGGACGAAGTTTGCCCCTCTAACACAATCTTCGCTTCCAACACCTCCGCTCTCTCCATCACCGAGATGGGCGCAGCTACGAAGCGACCTCACAAGATGATCGGAATGCACTTCTTCAACCCCGCCCACGTAATGAAGCTTGTGGAGGTAATCCCCGGCTTGGACACGGACCAGGACACCATTGACAGCGTGGTCATGTTCGCCGAGACTCTGCGCAAGATACCGGTTGTGGTCAAGGAGTGCCCTGGCTTCCTCGTTAACAGGCTCCTCATGCCCTACTTGAACGAAGCCACCTGGGTCCTGGCTGAGGGTGCTGCCACCGCCGCCGAGATTGACAAGGCCATGACCGAATTCGGTTGGCCGATGGGGCCTTTCACCCTCATGGACATGCTTGGGCTTGACGTTTGTTACCACGTAGGGGCTTACCTCTACAGCGAGTATGGCGATAGGATGCAGCCCTGCCCACTCTTTGAGGAAATATACAAGATGGGCCGCTACGGCGAGAAGACTGGAGCTGGATTCTACGGCTACGGCGACCAAACCGATGAGCCTGTGAAGGAGGCCATAAAGAGGCTCCAGCAGGAGGGCAAAGTCCCCACCGGAACTGAATTTAGCTGGGAGCGCCTCATAATGCCCATGATTAACGAAGCCGTCCTCTGCCTGATGGAGAACATCGCTGCCGTTAACGACATTGACATGGCCATGATGGCTGGAACGGGCATGACCTACAAGGGCGAGAGGATGGGGCCTCTCCAGCTTGCTGATACCCTGGGCCTTGACTACGTCCTTGAAAAGCTCCAGGAGTTCCATGCCAAGTATGGTGAACGCTTCCGCCCAGCCCGCCTCCTCAAACTGAAGGTCAAGGCTGGTCACTTGGGCAAGAAGGTGGGCAAGGGCTTCATGGAGTACGCTTAGCCGGTGCAGGGGGTATGGATGAAAGGGGGGTCGGGGATTATCCCCGGCTCCCCACCCCTATAAAACCTTAGGAGGAATGAACCATGGGAGAGTATCAGAATATCCATGTCTCAATTGAGGACCGAATCGCTATCCTCACCATTGACCACCCTCCGGCCCACGCTTTTGATACCCAGACCGTTACCGAACTTTACCAGGCCTTCAACGAAGCACTCCAGAACGATGAGGTTAAAGTCATCATAATCACCGGAGCCGGGCAATTTGCTTTCGTGGCCGGAGCCGATATCAACGAAATAAACAAACTCAAGGGGTACGAGGATGCCAAGGAAGTAGTCCTCAAGGGCCAGGAACTTTTCAACATAATTGAGAACTCCCCTAAGCCTGTGATTGCGGCCATAAACGGTGTTTGCTTGGGAGGCGGTAACGAGTTAGCTATGGCTTGCCACATCCGCATCGCCTCCGATAGAGCCCGCTTCGGCCAGCCCGAAATCAACCTCGGGATAATGCCCGGCTGGGGTGGAACTCAGCGCCTCCCAAGGCTCTTGGGCAAGGGCAAAGCCTTTGAATTGCTCCTTACAGGCGACATGATAACTGCCCAGGAAGCTTACCGGATTGGCCTTGTGAACAAGGTCGTCCCCGCCGGTGAGGTTCTCAAGGCAGCCAAGGACCTGGCCAAGAAGATCGCTTCTAAAGGGAAGCTCGCCATTGAAGCTATCATTGATGCCGTTAACAAGGGCATGGAGATGAGCCTCAAGGATGGCCTCCTCTACGAAGCCGACCGCTTTGCCAGGCTCTGCGAGACCGAAGATATGCGAGAAGGAGGGCGGGCTTTCCTTGAGAAGCGCCAGCCCCAATTCAAAGACCGGTAACCTTCTTCTGGGGGTGGAGGTCCATTGCAGCTTTCAACGCCCCTCAGCCTTCACCCCCAACTCCTGAAGAGAGGAGGGAAGTATGGACTTCACCCTTAGCGAAGAACACCAGATGTTCCGAAACATGTTTCGTGATTTCGCCCAAAAAGAAGTGGCCCCTATGGCCCAAACCATTGACCATGAGGAAAAGCCCCCTCTGGAAATACTCAGGAAAATGGCAGAGCAGGGCTTCTTGGGCGCAACCTTCCCCGAAAAATACGGTGGCTCAGAGCTTGATAACCTCGGCTACTGCTTCCTGATGGAGGAGATGGCCGGGGCTTGCATGTCCACTGCCCTCACCCTTCACGTCCACCTCGGCCTGGCTGGAAACACAATCCTGAGGGAAGGGACTGAAGCCCAGAAGGAAAAGTACCTTCCGGACATGGCCGAGGGCACAAAGCTTGGAGCCTTCGCCCTTACCGAGCCTGAAGCTGGGAGCGATGCGGCAGCAATAAGGACCGTGGCCGTGAAAAAGGGGGACGAATACATCCTGACCGGAAACAAGCTCTGGGTCACCAACGCCGGCATAGCCGATATCTTCATAATCTTCGCCAAGACTGACCCTCAAGCTGGGGCGAAAGGCATAAGCGCTTTCATCGTAGAGAAAAGCTTCCCAGGCTTCAAAGTAGGGCGGAGGGAGCGCCTCCTCGGCTTAAGGGGTGTAGTTTGCAATCCCATCTACCTTGAGGAATGCCGAGTTCCGGCAGAAAACTTGCTGGGCCAGGAAGGGGAAGGCTTCAAGATTGCCATGAGGGCATTGGATTACGCCCGCTTGGGGACTGCGGCCATGTGCCTGGGCTTAGCCGAAGCGGCCCTTAGGGAAGGCTCCCGCTATGCCACCGAGCGTTCCCAGTTCGGCGGGCCAATTGCCCTAAAGCAGGCCATCCAGAACTACGTGGCCGAATCGGCCATCAGGATAGAAGCCCTCCGCCATTTGGTAGAATACACCGCTTGGCTTGCCGACAAGGGCGAAAGGTTCACCAAAGAAGCGGCCATGGCCAAAGCCTTCGGAGGAGAGATAGTCCGCTGGGTAGCCGATAGGATGCTTCAGGTCCATGGAGGCTACGGCTACATGAGAGAATACACCATTGAGAGGATTTACCGGGATGCCCGCGCCCTCTCCATAATTGAGGGCACAACCGAAATCCAGCGCTTCATCGTAGCCTCCGACATATTCTCCGGCTATGGCCTCAAGATTAAGCCTTAAAAGGGGGAGGTGGCTATGGATTTCTCCTTCAGCAAAGAACATCAAATGCTTAGAAGGATGGCTCGGGAGTTCGCCGAAAGAGAAGTCCTCCCCATCGCCAAAGCTATTGACGAAGAACACCGAGTCCCGATGGAAGTAGTCAAGAAGGCTGCCGAGCTTGGTCTCCTGGGAGTTCCTTTCCCCCAGAAATACGGAGGCATGGGGGCGGGGGAAATAGGCTACTGCATCGTAGCTGAAGAGCTGGGCAAAGTCTCTTCCTCCTTCGCCACCATCATAGGGGCCCACATCGGTATAGGAGCGATGGCCATATACCTTGGAGGGAATGAGGAGCAGAAGAAGAAATACCTCACCCCCCTTGCCCGTGGGGAAAAGATTGCTGCCTTCGCCCTGACTGAGGCAGGAGCAGGCTCCGATGCCGCAGCCATCAAAACAAGAGCCGTAAGAGATGGGAACTACTTCATCCTTAACGGAACCAAGCAATTCATCACCAACGGCGACATAGCCGATGTCATAACCGTGATGGCTGTAACGGACCCCTCGCTTGGTCCCAGGGGAGGAATAACCGCCTTCATCGTGGAAAGAGACTATCCGGGCGTCAAAATCGGCAAACTTGAGGACAAGATGGGCATACGTGGTTCTAGCACTGCCGAAATCATCCTGGAAGACGTCCGGGTTCCCAAAGAAAACATCCTTGGGCCATTCGGAGCAGGGTTCATCGTCTTCATGCAAAGCTTGGACATGGGCCGGCTCACCTTGGGTGCAGCTTGCCTCGGCGGGGCCCAGACTGCCCTCAGGATGGCCATGGAATGGGCGGCTATAAGGGAGCAGTTCGGCGAACCAATAGCCCATAAGCAATCCATACAATGGATGATAGCCGAACTGGCCACTGAAATAGAAGCCCTCAGGAGCCTGGTCTATAGGACCGCTTGGCTTGTGGATACAAGGCAACCCTTCACCCGCTACGCTGCCATGTGCAAGATGTACGGCTCCGAAGTGGCCTCTAAAGCCGTGAACATCGCCCTCCAGATTTACGGCGCGATGGGCTACTCCCGCGACTTCGTGGTAGAGCT
>CAZPWR010000145.1:0-5652 GCA_964590555.1 uncultured Anaerolineae bacterium
GCTGCCAAATGTGGAAGGGAGCCGTCACCGCTACAGAGCAGATACGGAGGCTCAGGACAAGGCGTTGATGGAGATAGAGGAGAAAGGCTGGGAGATGGTCGGGATCTTCCATTCGCACCCCTCGTATCCTCCTTACCTTTCGGCCACAGACTTGGCAATGGCCTATTATCCAGAGGCTGTTTACCTCATCGTTTCACTGTGCGATCCCCAGAAGCCTGTGGTTAAGGCTTTCAGCTTAATTAGGGGGCAACCGGAAGAAGTAGAGATAGAAATCTTGCCCAGCCCTTAGGCTTGAGGTTTCGCCAGGCATTTGACGATCACGCTGGGGGTGAGCTTAAAGGAGGCCAGCGGCTTTTGGAGGAAGCCGTCCAGCAAGGCTAAGAAGCGAGGGGGGAACAGCTTCTTAAGAATAGGCAGGCGGAAGAAGGAGAGAGCTAAGGTTTCCACCGGGACAAAACCCGCATCCCTTAAGGCTTTCTCCAGCCAGGCGGGATGGAAGTCGTAGTGGAGTGGGGCAAATTCCAAAGGCTCAGTGGAGAATGGGTTGGGGCGTCGGCCCAAGAGGTGGAGGATTACGGCCTTGAGGTGCCTTTTGTTGGCGTATTCCAAGATGAACGTACCTCCCTCCCCGATTACACGCCTGATTTCCGAAAGGGCAGTAGGCACATCAGCCACATGATGGATTACCCTGACCATCACGACGGTGTCAAAGGTGCCACCGGGGAAGGGGAGGTTGTAGAGGTCAGCCACCAGGAAGGAGAAGCGAGGGTCGTGGCCATGGCGTTCCTGGGCTTCCTTGAGCTGGGATAAAGAGCAATCCAAGAGGACCACTTTCTCTGCCCCCGAATACAAATCGGCCAGCCTTCCGAAGCCAGCCCCCACATCCAGAAGGGCGGAGGTCCTTTGGGGCAAAAGGCGCCTTAAGGCAATGCGCTCCGCCAAATCCTCGTATTCCCGGCCTTTCCAGAACTTAGAACTATACGGGACGCCCTCGTAACTGCAAATGGGGTGTTTCACGTGAAACATTCACAAGATCCTCACCACTTCAACGTTGGAGCCTGAAGGCCTCTTTGTTACCTCTATTCGGACAGGGAACATCTCCTTGAGTTCCTCTAAGTGAGTTATCACTAACACGAACTTGAACTCGTCCCTTATAGAGTTTATTGCTTCTACCACCCTATCAAGTCCCTCTGCATCCTGAGTCCCGAAGCCTTCGTCCACGAAAAGGACCGACAAGGGAGCCCCAGCCCGCCGAGCCAGAAGCCTGGCCAAAGCTATCCTTATGGCCAAATCCACCCGGAACCTTTCCCCACCTGAATAGAGCTCGTAATCCCTTATCCCCTTCTCATCCGATATCTTTATGTCCAGGGTTTCCTGAACCTTGCCCCCCTGGGTGAACTTTTGAGTTTCAAATCTAACCTGCATTCTTCCTTCCGTCATCCGAGCTAAGAGGGCATTGGCTTCCCGCTCAATTTCGGGGAGAGCGGTGTCAATTATCATGGCCTGAACCCCGTTTTTACCAACGGCCTCGGCCAATTCTTGATAGAGTCCCTTCTCCTCCTGAACCTGCCTAAGCTCAGCCTCCTTCTTCTCTTTAGTAGATTTAAGTTCCTCTATCCTCCTGAGCCGGCTTTCAATGGAAGCCACCTTGCCCCAAGCTTCATCCCTCTTTTCAGCCACTTCTTCCATTTCCCTCTCCTTCTCTTTCAGCCTTCGCTCCACCTCGCCTTTGCGAGCCACTTCTTTCTCCAACTCCTTTATCTCTGACTCCAAATCCTCTTTCTCCTCCCGCTTCTTTTTAAGCTCTCTCTCCAAGTCCTTTACGGCCTCCTCCAGTACTTGGCAGAACTCCCGGGCATCTTCCAGTTTCTGGGCTTCCCTTTCCCACAAGCTCAATTCTTTCTCCTCCTTGCTCAGCTGATCCCACCTTCCTTCAAGTTCCCTAAGCTTGGAAAGGGCCTCTTCCAAGGCTTCCCTTTCAACTTTGAGCTCCAGCGCATAGTTTCCACTCTGCAGGATTTCCTCCATTTCCCCGATGCGGGCTCTGAGTTTCTCCAGCTCCTGGGATTTTTTCTCCAATGCTTCTATCTTTTCCTCCAGGCCAGCCTTCCTCATTACCAACTCATTCTTCCGAGTCAAGTTTCTCTGCAAGGCTTGAATCCTCTGCTGCACCTCCTCTCTTTCCTGCTTCAATTCCATTTCCTTCTGCTCTTTTTCCCTTACAAAGGTACCTATGCTTTCCAAGCGGGTCCGAAATTCTCCAACCAACTCATCCTTCCGGTGGGAAGAGAGGGGATGGCCACAGAGGGGGCAATTGGCCTCAGCTTGGCTCAGCATTTCCAGCTGTTCCCTGAGCCTGCGAGCTTCCTCCTTGGCTAAATCCTTCTCCTTCCCCAGGTTGTTAAGCTCCCCTGCAAGCTTCTCCACCTTGCTTTCCAACTCTTTTACTTCCCTTTCCTGCGCGTCCAATAAGGCTAACTCCTCCTCCACTTCGGCCAACTTTTTCCGATAACCTTCAAGGCTGGCAATCTCAGTTGCCGATAGCCTCTCTTGCCCCTTTAGAACTTTGAGCTCCCCCTCTAAGCGGCTCCTTTCCTCCGCAATCTTCCTCTCCAGCTCATTTGCTTTAGCCTCAAAGGGCTTAAGTCCTTCAATCTCTTCCTTCAAGCTTTCCAAATCTCCCCTGACCTTCCTAAGCTTTTCCAAGTTCCCCAGAATCTCGCTTTCCCTTCTGATGGTTTCCCGATAGCCTTCAATCTTAAGCCTGTTTTCCCTTATTTTGCCCTCCGTCTCTTCAATGTCCTTCGCCAACTCGCCGAGTTTACGCCTTTTCTCGCTTAATGTCCTCTCTTTCTCCGCCAGCGCGCGCAGTTCATCCTCTATGGTTCTGAGTTCCTCTCGCAGCCTGTTGTAGAAAGCGTTGAATTGCTTGTATTCAACTTCGGCTCGCCCAAGCTCCTCCCTCAGTCTTCTCTCCTCCTTTATCTCAGCCTCTATCTGTTTCAATTCTCCTGAGAGTTCCTTTTCCCTGTTTTCAGCTTCCTTTCGCTTTTCTTTTGCTCTCTCTTCCAAGCTGTCCCAGAAGTCAAAGCCCAGGATTCTCCCCAGGACCTCCTTGCGCTCAGAGGGTCGTTTTGAGGTGAACTCACCCGCCCTACCCTGGGCCAAAAAAGCAGAGTTTATGAACGTGCTGTAATCCATCCCAAGGAGTTTATTAATCTTTTTCTGCGTATCGTCTTTTGTGGCTTCCATGATGGGCCAGGCCTTCCCTTCCCGAACCTGGTACAAGTAAAGCTGCTCTTGAGGACTTCTGTAGCGGCAAAAGGTCCTTTTCACCCTGTAGAGGTCCTGTCCGGAAACAAATTCCAGTTCCACTTCCATTAGATTGGACCCTAAGTGCACAAGTTCTTTAGAGCTACGCCGAGAACTATCAGTCCGCGAGGTCTTGCCCCACAGAGCCCACGTTATGGCATCCAAGATGGCTGATTTACCACTACCGTTTTCTCCCCAGAGACAAGCTAAGCTTATATCGGCAAAGTCCAACTCTACGGGGCCACGGTAGCTCAAAAAGTTCTTCAGCCTAAGCCTTAAGGGTATCATCCCACTCCTCCCCAATTTCCACAGCTTTCCACAACCCTGTGGAAATTTTAACTTCTACTGCCTTCTAAGTCAAAGTAAGAAAAGAGATAAGGTAGTAGTAGGTCTGTGGATTCTGTGGAAACTGTGGAAAACTCAGCGCTTTAGGAGGTGATCCTTGAGGAGAGAAAGCTGTCTGCCAACCTTCTCGTCAGTTTCAAGGAGGCGGGAAATCCTTTCGCAGCTGTAGACCACAGTGGTGTGGTCTTTCTTGCCTAAAAGTTTGGCAATTTGGGGGAAAGATAGGGAAAGGCAATCCTTGAGGAGGTACATTGCCATTTGGCGAGCAAGGTTGAGTTCCTTGCTGCGCCGATTGCTCTTGAGGTCTTCTGGGGATAAGTTGAAGAAAGCGGCTACGGTCTCTATCACTTTATCTGGTGAAAGCTTTTCCTCCCCGTCTTTTTCCAAAGCCATGCAAGCTGTCTCCAGCGTCGGTTTCATACCCATAAAATGGATGTAAGCTATGAAGCGGTTTAAAGCTCCTTCCAGTTCCCTCACGCTGCCTTGGACTTGAGAGGCGATGAATTCCACCACTTCATCCGGAAACTCCATCCCTCTGCGGGAAGCTTTGGCTTTCAAGATGGCGATGCGGGTCTGTAGGTCAGGGGGGCGGATTTCTACAACAAGCCCCCCCTCAAACCTGGACCTTAACCTCTCCGCCAAGGGGTGTATGGTTTTCGGCGGCCGATCGCTGGCGATAACGATTTGCTTTTGGCATTTGTGGAGGGCATTGAAAGTGTGGAAAAGCTCTTCTTGAACTCCCTCCTTTCCCGCCAAGAATTGGATGTCATCTATGAGGAAAAGGTCAATTGAGCGGTAGCGGAGGCGGAAATCCCCAGTGCGTTTGTTGCGGATGGAGTTTATGAAGTCGTTTGTGAAGTCTTCAGCGGAAACGTAGAGGGCTTTCCGGTGGTTCTTGATAGCTCGGTGGCCTATAGCATGGAGGAGGTGAGTTTTGCCAAGTCCTACACCACCGTAGATGAAGAGTGGATTGTAAGCTTGGTCCTTGCCTGTGGCTACCGCTAAAGCTGCATTGTAAGCCAATTTATTCCCCGGTCCCACGGTGAAGGTCTCAAAGGTGTAATCGGGGTGGAAAGAGAAGGATTTGGCCTTTTCCTGTAATAACGGCGGAACTTCCTTGGGCTGAGGAAAGGAAGGAGGTTGAACCACAAAGTGAATTTCCACTGTTCTCCCCATTATACTGGAAGCAGTCCTTTTTATGAGGCCCAAAAGTCTGTTTTCAAGCCAATCTTTGGCGAAGGCAGTCGGAACCCCTATTACAAAGGTCCCGTCTTCGTAACCCAAAAAAGTAGTACCCCTGAGCCAGGTATCAAAGGTGGCCTTGGTCATTTTAAGTTGTAATTCTCCAATAGTGGCTTGCCACACTTCTTCTGGCTTCACAGGGAATCCTCCGCTAACAATGGGCAAGATACATTTTAGCCTCTAACCAATGGAGTGGCAATGGCCTCTGAGGAAGTAGCAATTTTATCCTTTAGCGTTACACCACTAATAGTTGGGGTATAAAGCCCCGGAAAAGCCTAAAGGAAGAATAACTGCAATCCGTCCTTAGCTTCACTTTTTTAAGCTTGCCTGCTCCTTTGCTCCATGCTATACTTATCCTGCGCCAAATTTTTGGGGGGTAAAGCCATGCCGGACCGTCAAACTCTTATGCAACTAAGCAAAGAGGAGCTTATCGGCCTTTTAGAGGATGCAGCGAGGAACTGGCTCGCCCACGATGGTCTTTGGTTTTTGGCTGTGGAGGAAGCATGCGGGATGGATATGGCTATCAAGTTGGATCAGAAGGCCTGGGAGCAGTTTTCGGCAATTGAGGCCAAGAGGATAATGAAGAGGTTAGGGATGGAGCCAGGGGGAGGCCTTAAGGCTCTCAAAAAAGCCCTTCAGTACCGCCTCTATTCCTACATAAACCGCCAGGAGATATTGGAGCCCGATGAGAATACCCTTGTATTCAGGATGAACGAATGCCGTGTCCAAGAAGCGCGTAAGAGCAAAGGCCTC
>CAZPWR010000146.1:0-1838 GCA_964590555.1 uncultured Anaerolineae bacterium
GGGGCAAGTTGCCTCCTCTTGCCAACTTGCCCACGAGTGGGACCAAAGACGCTGGCAAGCCCCTTCGGGGCGTGGCCCTAAGCAAACGGGGGTGGGGGGAAATTTTTCATGCCGACTAAAGTCAGCCTTTTTGGGCCTGTAGCCATAGGTCAGCTTGCGCCAACCTTTGTTAAACTGGGGGTGGAGGGGGCAGAGCCTCCTCCAAGGGGGCTTGGGGTAAAATAAGGGGCGAGTAGCTAACTTTTACAACCACGCCACGAGTGGGCCCCAACACGCTGGCCAATCCCTATCTAACGAGGGTGGGGGAAAATTTTCATGCCGATTGGGGCCTACGGCCAAAGGTCACCCTGCTCCGACCTTTATTTTCGGCTTCAGGCTGAATTATCCATAGCATTTGTGTTAATGAGAGCATCTCTTTTAGCCAACGTAACCACTAGCCCTGAATTGCCTGAAAGGGGAAGGGCGCTTCCAACCACCACACAGCTTCAGGCTCACTCATTTGGCAGATTAGTTTTAAGTGCCTATAATGAAAAAAGGCCTGGGCATCCCGGTCGTTAAAACTTCACGCTTCGGGGGTGTAAATTGCAGAGCTTCCAAGTCATCGGCTTACCGGATAAAGCAAGCTTTTATGTAGAACTGAATTGGCGCACGGAGGCGACCGAGCTTCCCGCCTTAAACGTTTCCATCCAGCTCCTCAATCAAAGCGGACAACTCATTTCCCAACTTGATGCGCCTTTGGCTTTGTTAGTTTCTCCGGATAAACTAAAAGCAGGTGAATTCACAACCCGCTACGCCTTGGAGGTTCTTTCCAAGGGAGTGGGAGAGCCTTCCAAGTTGATAGCAGTTGTTTACGAGCCCGCTACAATGCAAAGAGCGGCCTTTAAAGGGCTCGGCGATTACTTGGAGCTGTGGTCTAAAGGCCAGGGAGAATAGTTTATGGATTACCGCTGGGAAGCTGGGCTATGGGTTGCTTTTTCCCTGGGCCTTTATGGCCTTGGGACTAATTACCTTGCACCGCTGTGGGCAGCCAGGAGGCCGCAAAAGCTTTGGGCAGAGGGGCTTGAGGAGCTTGCGCTCGGGCTTTATTTCCTGGGAATCCCAGCCTTCGCCCTCTTGAGAGGAGCTATCCTGCCTCGGTTCATGGGCTTTACCCACCTTGATTGGCTTGGTGGGATTGGGCCCTCAATCCAGGCAGCCCTTTTCTTTGCCTTGCTATTTTCGGCTATCATGCTCTTTTGCCGCCGAGTAAATACAGAAGCAGGGACAAATTATTCGGCCCTGCTTGGATTCAAGCAAGCCGTTTACTTACAAACCCACTGGGCCTTTTACCGAGCCTTCGCTATACCCCTCTTAGGCTTGGCCAGCGGAACTTTAGCAGGGCTGATTTTAGCCATCGGCGAGCTATTTCTAAACCTGAAAGGGAAGCCAAATCCTTCAACTATCTTCCGCCTCGGGAGCTTGGCGGTGGCAACAGGTGTAATTTTCCTTTACTCACGCAATTTTCTCTATTGCCTTGCCTTCCATTGGCTCTTGAATGAACTGATGGTGAGGGTCAAAAGGTGATTTCCTTCGCTATTGTTTTCGGGGTCGCTTTCCTTACCTCTCTTCTCTTAACCCCCGCCACTATACCCCTCGGTTTCAGGTGGGGGGCTGTAGATGTGCCAGGGGGGAGGAGGGTTCACACGGGGGTAAAATCACGCTTGGGAGGAATAGCCCTTTTCGCTTCCTTCACGCTCGCTGTGAGCCTTACCCTTATCCTGCCGCCCTCTTTAATCCCGCCACGCAACGACCCGAAAGAGCTCACCAGGCTCACTGGAGTCATCTTGGGTTCTCTTTTC
>CAZPWR010000147.1:0-1604 GCA_964590555.1 uncultured Anaerolineae bacterium
TGTCCAGTGAGGTAGCCCTGGACTCTTACGTAGCTTTCTCCGGCGAAAAGAGCGTCCTCAAACTTAAGCCCGTTCCCATCAAGCCAGCGCCTTATGAACCCTTCCGGGTCTACGACTGTATCGTAGCAGCGGCAAACCCAGACTCTGGGATGGTTGGCGAAAACCTTCTCTAAAGCGCGGGCCGTTTCCTCCACCGTAGTGGGGTAAAAATCGGCCTCGGGGTGGCCCCAGCCCAAGGACTTGGAACCGCCTATGGAGCCAGTCTGCAGGAAAACAGGCCCTTCCCTTGAGAGCGAAGACTGGTAATTCACCAACCTTCCCATCCATCCTAAGGGACCTTTGTAGTAGTAGCTCAGCGCAGAATAGACATACCCAGCATTTATGAGGACGGCATCGCCTTCCCTGAGCCTATCCTCCAGGAATTTGACTGCCCCGCGGTGGTCATCGGAGGCAAATTTGGGGTCAAAGTGGAACCGGTATATGGACCAGCCGGATGCCAACCCGATGAGCAAAAGCGATAGGGCCAGGGCTTTTTTGCTTCTAAGCTTAGCTAATCCATGAGCCAGAGCGATGTAGAAGGGCGGAGAGTAAGGGAATAGGTAGCGTGGGTGGTATAGGGGCGTGAGGTAGGATAAGCCTTGGATAATGGCCAGCGGGCCGAAAGTGTAGAGGACCAGGAAACCTGAGCGTTCTCCAGCCGAAAGGCCGTAGCTATTACCCTGATTGCGGAGTGATGCTCCAATTATGTAAAGGGCTAAAGTTAAAGCCAACAATGGCCAGGCTTTGTCCGGCTCTACCGAGTGGCCGAAGGATAAAGCCGACCAGGAGACGGTCAAGACTTGAGCTAAGGGGGTGAAAGTGCGCCAAGGAGGGACTGGAGGGTCCGTAGCTTGGCGGAAGGCAATTCCGAGCCAGGGGGAATAGAGAGCCAAAGCGAGCGCTTGCGCCCCGAACCACGGCAAGATGTACCTTTTGCCCCACCGCCTTGAGCCTGCCCAGAGGGAGAATAGGGCCAAGGTTACAAAGAGGAAAGCCAAGTAGTAAAGGGTGTAGAGGCCAGCTGCAGCCACTAAAGCGTAGGCAAGCCAGGGCTTAAAGCGGGCCGGCTCGGCAAGGGAGCGGAGCAGGAACTCCGCCGCAAGTAGCCCAAGGCAAGCCCCGAAGGTGTACATCCGCACTTCCTGAGAATACCAGAGGTTGTAGGGGGAAAAAGCGGCCAAGAGGCAAGCCACAAAGGCCACCTTCTCGCCGAAAAGCCGATGGGAAAGCCTGTAGATTAATGCCAGGAGGAGAACCCCGAACCAGAGGGAAAAGAAAGCTGCCGAAAATTCCGAATCCCCAGCAGCCCTTATCCAGAAGTGCAAGAGGCAGTAATAGAGCGGAGGATGGATGTCCCTTGCCGTGTGGGCGGTGAGCGCTGGGATGCTCTTGTGGGCCAGAAGGAGGCTTACGGTCTCGTCGTACCAGAGGCTTTGGGCTCCGAGCCTGTAAAGCCTGAGGGCAACCCCTCCTAAGATTGCCAAAAGCCCTGCTTCCCTGGCCTTCATCCTTCAGCCACCTTCCTGGGGAAGAAAAGGGCCATCCCGAAGCCAACGGTTAAGATA
>CAZPWR010000148.1:0-3956 GCA_964590555.1 uncultured Anaerolineae bacterium
GCGTCTCGTCGTCCATGGAGAAGCGCTCCTCCACGAACTTGGTGTCGAAGTGACCGGCCAGGAAGCGGGTGCTGTTCAGGATGGCCTGATGGAAGGGGATGGTGGTCTGGATGCCGATGATGCGGAACTCCTCCAGGGCCCGCCGCATGCGCAGGATGGCCTCGCCCCGGGTCTCGCCCCAGGCGATCACCTTGGCGATGAGGGAGGCGTAGTAGGGGGGGATCTCGCAGCCCTCATAGACCCCGCTGGCCACCCCGGTCCCCGGCCCGGGGGGCGCGGCCGGGGTGATGGTGCGGCCGGTGGAGGGCATGAAGCCGTTGAAGGGGTCCTCGGCGGTGATACGGCACTCGATGGCCCATCCGGTCTGGCGGATGTCCTCCTGGCGGTAGCGCAGCTTCCGCCCCCGGGCGATGCGGATCTGCTCCTTGACGATGTCCACGCCGGTGACCATCTCGGTCACTGGGTGTTCCACCTGGAGACGGGTGTTCATTTCAATGAAGTAGAAGTTGCGGTCTTTGTCCACTATGAACTCCACAGTGCCGGCGTTGACATAGCCTATGGCCTTGGCGATGCGCACGGCTACCTCCCCCAGGTGCCGACGCATTTCCTCGTCGACAATGGGGGAGGGTGATTCTTCAATGAGCTTCTGATGGCGGCGCTGGATGGAGCACTCCCGCTCGCCCAAGTGGATGACATTGCCATACTGGTCTGCCAGGATTTGTATCTCCACGTGCGGGCATCCTTAAGCAGCTTTTCCAAGTAGACGTTGTCGTCCCCGAAGGCAGCCATTGCTTCGCGGCGGGCTGCTGCCAGGGCGTCGGGCATTTCCTCTGGGGAATTGACAATGCGCATACCCTTGCCTCCGCCGCCAGCCGAGGCCTTGATGAGCACAGGAAAGCCGAGAGTCTGGGCAGCGCGCATGAGCTCCTCATCGGAGAGCCCTCCTTCGGTGCCGGGGACGACGGGAATGCCCAGAGATTCGGCCATTTTGCGAGCGATGGCCTTATCCCCCATCGCTTTGATGATCCGAGAAGGTGGGCCAATGAAGACAATACCGGCCTCCTCGCAGGCCTCAGCGAAATCCGGCCGCTCAGCCAGGAACCCATAGCCCGGGTGGATGGCATCGGCACCTGCGCGACGAGCGACCTCAATGATGCGATCGATCCGTAGGTAGCTATCCAGAGCGGGGGCCGGCCCGATGCAATAAGCCTCGTCGGCACGGCGCACGTGAAGGGCGTTGCGGTCGGCCTCGGAGAACACAGCTACCGTGCGGACCCCCAGCTCGCGGCAGGCCCGGATGATCCTTACGGCTATCTCACCTCGGTTGGCGATCAGCACTTTGCGGAACATAATGCGGTTCCTTTGATAATAGCGTGGACGCCGGCGCCGTCCAGCCGCTTGAGGGTAATTTCCCGCTCCCAGGCAGTTAGCCTACCTTTAGCGCGCTGCTGCGCGATTTGCTCTAACATTCCCCCGGCTTGAGCTTCTGTCCGCAATCTCCATAAATCCGCTCCAGATAGCAATGTTGAAACAGGGTTGTGCTGTGCCCGAACTTTATAAATAATAACACAAAACTTGACGGACTGGTAAGGGGAAGAAGAGTCGGCCAGGGCTTTCCAGTTTTTCAGACGTGGGCAACTCCGCAAGTTTACGCCTTTGGTTAGCCCTGGCCCGGTGAGATGATTGCCCACAATCGCCTTATCCAACAAGAGTAGAGGGGGCAGAGCTCCATCCCAGGGGTATCCTTTTCGCCTATTGAAATCAGCCTTTTTTGCCCTTCAGCTTGGGGTCGGCGTAGGCTGACCCCCGTGACCTCCGTCCCCCTAACCCCCTGCGAGGGGCGAAGCCCCTTGGCCCCCCCGCGTTGGAGACATCCCTTACGTCCCCTGGAATGGGGCTAAGCCCCCTTCACCCCCGGTTTAATCAAGGTCAGCGTAGGCCGACTTCAGCATGAAAGGCGGAAAATTATGGGCGATTGCCACACCGTGCCAGGGCTGACCGAGGGTACAAGCTCATGGAGTTGCCCACTTTTGGGAAACCGGGAACCCAGGGAAATAAATCCGCCATGCTCCCTAACTTCCCCTCGCCAAAATTGGGATGTACCCGATGTTACCGAGCGTTTGCCCTAAGGGGAAGCTTCTGGTATAATACAACCAAAACATAAGCAGGGGCCTTGAAGCTCCTGGGCCAATTTAGGCGCAGGGGCTTTTTATTTTTACGAAGGAGGAGCAGCCATGGCCAGAAGCTTAACCAAAGAAGAAGTTCTCCAAGCCGTAAAGGAGGAAGGAATCAAGTTCATAGTCCTACAGTTCACCGATATCATGGGCTCGGTTAAAAGCGCGACAATCCCCGCCGGAAGACTTGAGGAGGCCTTTGAGCATGGAGTATGGTTTGATGGCTCCTCGGTAGAGGGCTTTGCCCGCATCCACGAAAGTGACATGTTCCTCGTGCCCGACCCAAACACTTTCTGCGTCCTCCCATGGGAATCGGAAAACGTGCGCAAAGCCCGCCTAATCTGCGACGTATACACCCCCGACTGTAAGCCCTTTGAGGGTGACCCCCGCTATATCCTCAAGAGGGCCATCCAGAGGGCAAGGGATTTGGGTTACATTTACAAAGTGGGGGCTGAGATAGAGTTTTTCCTCTTCAAAATGAACGAGACCCCCAAACCCAAGCCCATACCCCACGATGTCGGAAGCTACTTTGATTTCTCACCCCGTGACCAAGCGGCAGTAGTTAGGTCCGAGATAATAAACCTCCTCCAGATTATGGGCATTGATATGGAGATGGACCACCACGAGGTTTCACCCGGCCAGCATGAGGTGGACATACGTTACTCAGATGCCCTCACCGCGGCCGATAATGTCATAACCACCAAGTTCGTGATAAAAGCGGTGGCTCAAGCCCATAACCTTCACGCCTCCTTCATGCCTAAGCCTATATTTGGGATAAACGGCTCAGGCATGCACACCCATCAAAGCTTGTTTACACTGGATGGGCGCAACGCCTTTTACGACCCGCAAGATAAATACGGACTTTCCCAGCTGGCGTACCATTTTATAGCGGGGCAGCTTGAGCATGCCAAGGCATTATCGGCAATTTTAGCCCCTACTGTTAACTCCTATAAGCGCCTTGTTCCTGGGTACGAAGCGCCGGTGTACATATGCTGGGGGAGGATAAACCGTTCGGCTCTGATCAGAGTGCCTGGTTTTTCGGCAGGAAAGGAGAACTCAGCAAGGATAGAGCTGCGCTGTCCTGACCCCAGCTGCAACCCTTACCTTGCCTTTGCCGTGATGCTCCATGCCGGACTTGAAGGGGTTGAGAAAGGCCTCTTGCCCCCGGACCCGGTTGAGGAAGATGTTTACCATTTTGACGATGCGCGCCTCAAAGAGCTTTACATTCGGACCCTTCCCGGTTCCCTGGCCGAAGCTTTGGATGAGATGGAGAAGAGCGAGCTTATGAGGAAAGCCCTCGGAGAGCATACCTTTAGGCGATTCCTGGAGGCCAAGCGGAAGGAGTGGGATGACTATCGGATAAAGGTGACGGATTGGGAGTTGGATAGATATTTCTTCGTGCTTTGAGGGCGC
Source organism: uncultured Anaerolineae bacterium (assembly GCA_964590555.1). GTDB lineage: Bacteria > Chloroflexota > Anaerolineae > SpSt-600 > SpSt-600 > SpSt-600. The sequence goes on from CAZPWR010000148.1 coordinate 3,588, forward strand.
TGGTTCGGATTTTTTGGGCATTGAGAGGTAAGCAGGATTTCCCGGTTTTCCGGTGGAATGGCTGCTTTCGGTTGCGGGATAAGGCGGAGAGCGTGGGGCAACTGTGCTCTTCCGTAGTAGGGTTAAAGGGTTTCCAACCCCTATTTGCGGAGGATTCGCCAGGGTTTTGAGGCACGCTCGCGGGCGAGCTGTGGGGCTCAGCGGCTCGCCCCCTCTTTTAGGGTCGGCGCAGGCCAACCCCCAGCCGAAGGCCAAAAGAGGCCGATTTTAATCGGCGTAAAAAGTTTTCTGCGAAGGGTTCGTCAATGTTCTGGGTCCCACTCGTGCGCAGGTTACGGGGGTAGCCGTTCGTCCTCCTTTTACCCACCC
>CAZPWR010000149.1:0-2114 GCA_964590555.1 uncultured Anaerolineae bacterium
GAGCATATGGTGTAAAGGATTCGGGTAGCACCGAGGCGATGGAAGAACCTTCTGTCCATGCTTCCAAAGTTGAGGACTCCAAGGGTCCCGGAGTAGCTGTAGGGCATGATGGCTTCGGGGCCGTAGCGTGCAATTATTTCCCGAAGGCGTGAGGCGATTAGCTCAAGTGCTTGTTCCCACGTTATCCTTTCAAATTGGCCGGAGCCTTTCGGGCCTATCCGGCGATGTGGGTAGAGGACACGGCGTGGGTTATATACCCATTCTAAGTAGTGGTTGAGTTTGACGCATAGGAAGCCCTGGGTTATCGGATGGGAAGGGTCGCCTTGGATGGAGACAGCTTTCCCTCCTTCCACCTTTGTTATGAAGGCACAGGTATCAGGGCAATCGTGTGGGCATGCGCCTTTTATTTCTTTCACGAGTTACCTCCTCATCTTTGTTTTAGGTAGCTTCGCCCCCTGGCCCCTTACCCCTGTGAGGGGGGTTACGGGGGGTTTGCCCACCCTCGTTTGCTGAGGGTCCGCCAGGGTTTAGGGTCCCACTAGTGTGCAAGTTTATAAGGGTGGGCCACACTCCCCTTATTTAAATCGCGGGGGCGTCACCCCCCAGGCCCTCCGCCATGGGGGCTTCGCCCCCCTGGACCCCCCCCTTTGCTGAGGGCCACGCCCCGAAGCCCTCGGCCCCGAGGGGTTCGCCGAAGTTTTGAGTCCCACTCGCGGGGGAGGATACCCCTAAGCCCCCTCCATCCCCATTTGTTTTGGGGAGCAAAGTCCCCTGACCCCCTTTATCCCTCGTAGCCCCTCTGTTTTGACCATTTTAAGGAGGTAAGAGCAAGGATTCCAGGTAACTGTCCTGGACACGGCGCAAAGAGTAGACGGCTTGGCGTTTGGATAGGGCCAACGGTATGGCTTTAAGCCCTGCCAGCTGGCCTCTTAGCCTGGCCCTGGATGCCTCGCCACGCCACGCTCTTAAGGCATCGGCTGCTATCTTGAGCTGGGCTTTGATGATAAGGGGCCAGTATTTTCGGAAAAGGCTGCCTGGGTAATCCTTGGCTAATACGTAAATGAAGTTGCGCCCATTGTAAAAGCTGGCCAGCCTACCTCCACCCGTGGCACTTAAGCGGTGGTAAGCTACGGCTTCAGGCGTATATATGCAGCGATAGCCCGCTATCTGGGCCCGCCAGGCCAAATCTACATCCTCGCAGTACATGAACATGTCCTCATCAAAGAGCCCAATCTCCTCAAGCATGGCTTTCCTATACGCAGCTGCACCCCCACATGCCCCGAAGACGTATTCTTCACGGTCGTATTGGCCTTTGTCTTCCTCCCAAACGCCCCTGTTTCCAGGAACGCCATCAATCCGGTAAAAATCTCCCGCTGAATTTATTATACCCCTTCGGTCGTAAAGCAATATTTTGCTTGCGGCCATCCCTGCCTCCGGGTGCCTCTGAAGGGCATCCCAAAGGGATTCTAACCAGTTTGGGTGTGCTTCGGCATCGTTGTTCAACAAAGCTATCACTTCGCCTTGGGCAGCTTTTATACCAGCATTGGCACCCCCAGTAAGGCCTAAGTTCCTGTCCAGTTTTACTACCTTGACCTCCGGAAACTCCCTTTCCACCAAGGCCAAAGAGCCATCCGTGGAAGCATTGTCCACAAGGATTACCTCAAAGGCTTTGAAAGTCTGTTCCCTAAGGGATTGAAGGCAACCCCTGAGAAACCTCTCCCCGTTCCAATTGGGAATTACGACTGAGATTTTAACCTCCATCGCCCTTTACCAGGCTTGATTCCCGCTGGAAGAAAGCTCTAAGGGCCTCCTGCCATGGCCTTAGTGTTATGCCAATCTGAGCCCCAGCAAAGTTTCGGAGGGGGGTAAAGAGAGGAGGCTTTGCCACCCTAACCCATTCCTTGGACGTTATTGGTTCAATCGGCACTTTCCCCCTCCCCGACAGCTCCAGGATTAGTTTGGCAAAATCGTACCGGGAGCAGTAGCCCGAATTGGTGAAGTGATAAGTGCCGTAGAAGTTTGTGCGTATTAGCTTGGAAATGGCCTCAGCTAAGTCCAAAGCGTAAGTTGGATTGCTCACCTCATCTGTAACAACCCGGAGGCTTCCTCGCTCA
>CAZPWR010000150.1:0-1691 GCA_964590555.1 uncultured Anaerolineae bacterium
GGCGATCGTCGCTAGCGGACGGCGTCGACCGGGGCGATGTGGTTGCCGGCGTTCTCGCCTCCTGCCGACTGTACCCCTAATTCCGGGAGGCGGTGGAGGGGTTAGCCAAGAACCTCTTCGCCGTCTTTGACTTCCGCCTGGCGGAGTATATCTTTGTCTGGCTGTGGATGCTGCTGGTGACGGTGGAGCCGCTGGCGGTCTTTGTCCTCTGGCCGCTGGGGCTTGTCCGGTCGGTCTTCGCCCTTGGGCCGGCGCTGTTAGCGGTAGGGGAGATGCTGGCGCTATGGGGGATTGCGATGGCCCGCCTGCGTTTCCCTCGCCTCCTAATGTTCATGTATCCGGTTAGCATGCTGCTCCTGGGCCTTATCGCTTTCCGCTCCCTGCTCTGGACAGCGACGGGCCGGGCGACGTGGAAAGGCCGCACCTTGCCCCGCCAGCGCTTGCGGTTGATATGAATCTGCGTCTTCCTCGGCAAAGAAAACTGGGCTATGCCAACACAGTTTGCTTCGGGGCTGTCTGGCTGGGGGGCTTTCCAGCGGAGTGCTCTCTTTCGGCCGCAGGATAAGGCAGAAAGCGTAAGGGAACCGCGAGCAATCGTCCTACCGTGCCAGGAATGAATGAAAGCGCAAGCTCGTGGTTCTGCTCATGCTTGAGGGAAGTCCCACCCCCGTTTGCCGAGGGTTTGCCGGGGTCGGGGGTGGCGAAGGCCGACCCTTGGCCGAAGGCCCAAGGAGGCCGATTTCAGTCGCTGTGAACAGAGTTGCGGCTTTTGAGCTTTTGGAGCATAATAACTTTGCAGCCAGCGGTAATAGGTTTACAGGCAATTGCGCGAAGGGAGGCAAAGTTGGGCTTGGATTTGAGGCTTTACGTTATCACCGATTCCCGCCTTCTCGGTTCCCGTTCGCTGGTGGAGGCGGTGGAAGAGGCCATAAGGGGCGGGGCTACGGTAATCCAGTACCGAGAGAAGAACGCCCCAACCCGCAAGATGGTGGAAGAGGCCAGGCTCTTAAGGACCCTCTGCAAGGGCAAAGGGGTCACTTTCATTGTCAACGATCGGGTTGATGTAGCCCTGGCCGTTGATGCCGATGGGGTCCACGTGGGCGATGAAGATATGCCGGTCTGGCTGGCCCGCAAGATTTTGGGGCCGCTAAAGATAATCGGTGCCTCGGCTGATACCGTGGAGAAGGCCCTTCTCTACGCTGCCGAAGGAGCCGATTACTTAGGGGTGGGCAGCATTTACCCCACTTCTACCAAGCCTGATGCCGGTCAACCCATTGGCATTGAAGGGCTAAGAAGGATAGTGAGCGTGGTCAACATCCCTGTGGTGGCCATAGGCGGGATAAACGCAGATAATGCCAAGGAAGTCCTTGCCGCTGGGGCTTCGGGGATAGCAGTTATCTCTGCGGTCATGGCTGCACCCGACATCTTTGAAGCCACAATGCGCTTGCGGAAAATTGTGGACGAGGTACGCAAACGTTGATGGTTTGGGGTTGGGTAGGACTTGGGCTTTTGGCCATATGTTGGCCCCTTAACTGGCTTCTGCCAGGACCAAGAACCCATTTGCTCTTCTTCCCTCTTTGGCTTGGCTTGATACTGGTCTTGGATTCCCTCGTTTTCCCGCGCAAGGGCAGCTCGCCCCCTTGCCGTTCCCCGCCCACATCTCACCTCCGGACGGCCGCTGCGGCGGGCGG
>CAZPWR010000151.1:0-5285 GCA_964590555.1 uncultured Anaerolineae bacterium
CGATGCCATCGCCGATTGGCCCCTCCTAAACGCCTTACTCAACGCCGTCTGCGGAGCTACTTGGGTGGCCATCCACCAAGGGGGAGGGGTAGGCGTAGGCTACTCCGTCCATGCCGGCCAGGTAATAGTAGCCGATGGCACTCCTGAAGCCGCCCGCCGCCTGGAGCGAGTCCTCCCCGCTGACCCGTGGATGGGCGTGATACGCCATGTGGATGCGGGTTACGAAGAAGCAATCGCTGTAGCCAAGAAGTTCAACCTTAAGATACCGATGATGAAATAAAAAGCGAAAGGGCACGGGGTGCAGGGGTCGGCTCCTTGCACCCCGCTTTTGTAAGGTAAGGAGGTAGCGATGAGCAAAGAATACCCTTTGGCCGAACTCCACCGCCACCTTGATGGGAACATTCGCCTGGAGACAATCCTGGACCTCGGCCGGAAGCATCGCCTACCACTTCCAGCAGAGGATGTGGAAGGGCTGCGCCCTTATGTCCAAGTCACTACCCCTCAGCCAGGCCTCTTGGCCTTCTTTACCAAATTTGAATGGATGAAAAAGGTGCTGGTGGACTACGATGCTTGCCGGCGTGTGGCTTACGAAAACGTTGAAGATGCCTACCGAGAGGGGATAAAATACATTGAACTCCGCTTCTCCCCCCTCTTCATGGCTGAAGAGCACGGCTTGGACCCCGTAGGAGTTGTAAGAGCCGTATGCGAAGGGGTTGACCAAGGCATGAGGGATTTCCCGGTGGAAGTCCGGCTTATAGGAATCCTATCCCGCACCTATGGGCCAGAACTCTGCTGGAAAGAACTTGAAGCCATCCTGAAAGGCCGGGACGAAAAAGTTGTGGGGGTAGATCTGGCAGGGGACGAAATCCACTTCCCAGGCACCCTCTTTGTAGAGCACTTCCGAAAGGCCCGAGAGGCTGGCCTTCACGTTACCATCCACGCCGGAGAAGCCACGGGCCCCGAAAGCATCCGCCAAGCAGTCCTGGAACTGGGGGCCGAAAGGATAGGCCATGCCACCTCTGCCCCCCAAGACCCCTCCGTCATGGAGCTTTTGGCCGAAAGAGGCATAGGAATTGAAGTCTGCCTAACCAGCAACCTCCAAACAGGAGTCATAAAATCTTACCGCGAGCACCCTCTGCCCATTTTCCTGGACCAAGGCCTTCTGGCCACTCTCAACACTGACGACCCTGGCATAAGCGCCATAACCCTTGAGCACGAATACCGCGTAGCGAGGGAAGAAATAGGGCTAAGTGAGGAGCAAATTAACAAGCTCAAGGAAAATGCTTGGAAAGTAGCTTTCAGGTCCCCGCCACAACCCTAAAGAGCTTGCTTTAAGGGGTCAGCAGAGGGCAGCCGGCATTCCCAATCCGGCATAGGGGAAATGTTATCCGAGGAACACTCTTATCTCTTTCCTGTGATGGGCCAATACAAGGTACTAATACGGTCCAAAATGATTGGTCGGAAGAGAGCAATGGCCTCATCCCCATTAAGCACAGCCAGGGTAAGGCCACAAGTGCTGTAAGCTACGAAGCGAAGCCTATATCGGGGCAAATGGTGACGGCTTAGGTGAGTCTTTATCCCGGATGTCCTTAGTAGCGGATGGTATGAGGTATATTGCCAGCCTTTTTCGGCCTAATCTTTTCTTCAATCTCCTCTGGCGTTTGGCAAGGGGAGCGTTCCCCCTCAGCCTCATACCTCTTTGCGGGAGGTATGCCAAAGGCGAGAGGTAGCACTTATGCACCAAATGTTTTCGGGGAAAGCCCCTCCTTACCTGGTAACGATCTCTTGGCGCAAGTGCTCCTCGGAATTGCCTTTTAAGCCCAGGTGGGGTATAATGAAGTATCTTTTCTCAGGGGGAGGGAATGGAAGAACTCGTTTTGAAAATCCTTTTATCGCTCAGTGGAAGCCTCTTCGGGACTTTTTCCCTCTTCGTCTTGGTTTCTCTTGTCCTGGAATCCTGGATGACCGGAGCTCCGGCTTTTCCGAAAGGCCATCTAAACCTACCCAGTGATAGCCCATTTGAGGAAGTGGCTTTCCCTTCCTCCGACGGAATCACCTTAAGAGGTTGGTTTTTCCCCCCACCAAAGCCCAATGGGCCAGTTATAATCTATGCCCACGGCTCCGGAAGGGACTTGAGAGAAGGGTTGCCTCTTGTCCCAATCCTCCAAAAAGGGGGTTTTGGCTTACTGCTTTTCAGCTACCGGAACCACGGCTTCAGCGACTGGACCTCAAACGGCCACACTTACGGCATGAAGGAAAGCGAGGACTTGGACGCTGCAGTGCAGTTCCTCAAAGGTAGAGGGTATAGCTCCATCGGTTTGATGGGTTACTCCTTGGGAGCAGCCAGTGCCATAATAAGCGCTGCCCGTAATCCGGAGGTTAAAGCCGTAGTGGCAATAGCTCCCTTTGCCTCGGCTTTTGACCTTTGGTTTTCTAACAGCCCGCCTTTTATTCCGAGGCCACTACTTTATGTAACCTTGTGGCTTACCGAAAAGCGCAAGGGCATAAAGCTTGCTGATATTTCCCCCGAAAAGGCAATAAAGGACATTGCCCCAAGGCCAATCCTCTTAATCCAAGGGACCAAAGACTCCTACATCCCCCTCTCTCACACCCGTAGGCTCTTGGAGGCAGCGGGAAAAGGAGCAAGACTGTTGCTTTTGGATGGGGCTAACCATAAATCCGTCCTTCTGCCGGGGGTAATCAAGAAGCAGGACCTTATAATTGACTTCCTGAGGAAAGCACTGCATTAGCCTCGGCCGCGCCGCCATGGGTCCGTTAAATCTCGCAGGCCATCCCCTAAAAAGTTGAACCCCAGGATGGTAAGGAATAGGGCTAAGCCGGGGAAGAAAGCCATCCAGGGAGCCACATCCAAGAAAAGGCGTGCCTCTTCCAGCATCCGGCCCCAGCTGGGATTGGGAGGCTGTGTCCCAAGGCCGATGTAACTTAAAGAGGCCTCGGCCAAGACAGCAATGGAAGCCCCGATGGAGGCCTGAACTAAAAGGTAGCCTAAGCTGTTGGGCAAGATGTGATAGCACAAAATCCTCAAGCGAGAAGCTCCTAAAGCCTCCGCCGCTAAAACGAAGTCCCTACCCTTAAGGGAAAGAGCCACGCTTCGGGCGAGGCGAGCGAAGACTGGGGCATTTACGAGGCCTATGGCCACCATAGCATTCAAAGGGTCTGGCCCCATAATCGCCACGATGGTTATGGCCAGGAGTATGGAGGGAAAAGCCTGGAGAGCATCCATCAAACGCATCGTTATTTCATCCAAAACCCCGCCACTGAGACCAGCAGCAAAGCCGATGGGGATACCTATCAGCGAAGCTATCCCCACAGAGACGACGCTGGCCCCTAAAGCAATCGTTCCTCCCCTCAATATCCGGCTCAGCAAATCCCTGCCGTATTGGTCAGTCCCGAATGGATGACGCCACGATGGCGGCGATAGGCGTTCAGATACTTCCATAGCCAATGGGTCCGGGAGGGGCAGAATCCAGCTGCTTATAGTCCCTAAAATTACCACCCCTAAGAGGGCAACTCCCAAAACCAGCGACCTCATTCAAACCTTATCCTCGGGTCAAGGTAAGCGTAAAGGATGTCCACCAGGAGGTTGCTCGCCACCACCATGGTGGTCATGAACATCACAAGCCCTTGAATCAAAGGTATATCCCTGGTGTAGACAGCGCTGAGGAGGAGTCGGCCGAGGCCGGGGAGAGCAAACACCTGCTCTATAACGATGCTCCCTCCCATCAGAAAGCCGATTTGGACGCCCGCCAAAGTGGCTACAGGGATGAGGGCGTTTTTGATAGCGTGGCGGAAGATGACCTGAAATCTGGCCAGCCCCTTAGCTCTGGCTGTAGTAATATACGCCTGACTCAGAACTTCCAACATTGAAGAACGCAGCATCCTGGTGAGGAAAGCAGCGGTCACCAGACCGATGGAGGTCGCTGGGAGTATTAAGTGCCTCAGGGCTTCAAAGGGGTTTTTCCCCCAGCTTACGAATCCCCCCGTAGGCAGAATGCGCAAGTAGAAGGAAAAAGCCAATATTAGGAGGATGCCTATCCAGAAAGAGGGTATCGCTATGCCGATTTGGCTGGCAAAGAGCACAAAGTAATCAAAGGGCGAATTCCACTTCACGGCCGAGAGGATACCAGCAGGAAAAGCGAGGGTTAGAGCGATGAGCATAGCCATGACGGCAAGCGATACCGTAACGGGAAGCCTTTCCACAATCAGGGATGAAACAGGCCTCTCCAACCGGATTGAAACCCCCATATCCCCACGCAGCATCCCTGCAAGCCAATGGAGGTACCGCAGAGGCCAAGGCCTATCTAAGCCAAGGCGCGCCCTTAAGGAATCAAGGGCTTCGGGAGAGGCCTCAATCCCAAGGATGAGTTGGGCCGGGTCTCCCGGAATGACTTGGAGGAGGAAGAAAGTTAAGAAGGAGACAAGCCAGAGGATTATGAGCAATGAGATTATGCGCCTTGCGATGTACCTTAGCATTCGCTCACCCTGCAGAGCTATGAAGGGAGAATTTTATCCAAAGTGTCACTGCGAGGCGGCACAGGCCCTCCATTGGGGGTCGCTCCCTTCACTCGGAATGCCCCCGCTCAGTTTGCCAAAAATCTGAGGTAGGGGATGCTCCTTCCCGGAGCACCCCCACACTTTTAGCTCCCGACTCCTTTAGCTTGATGTTTTGTAGACGGTGCGCAAGTCAAATATGTCTATTGGGAAAATCTGCCCCCCTTCTCCCCCTTTCCTCACGCCGACTGTCCAGAGCGGAGCCATGAGGTAGAGGGCTACGGCGTCCTCGGCCAGGATGCGTTGCGCTTCGGCGTACAGCTCCTTGCGCTTTTGGAAATCAGAAATAACGGCTGCCTGGCGGATTATCTCATCATACCGTGGGTTATTGTAATTCATATAGTTTTCCTTGGAATCGCTGACGTAACGGTTGAGGAAGGGGTCAGGGTCAAGCCTACCGGTATGGCCAATGCAAGTGGCTTGATAGTCTCGCCCCATGTAGACCCTCTCCAGCCACATGCCCCACTCGTAAGTTTCCAGCTTAGGCTTGATGCCGATTTTCTTGAGGTAATCGGCAATTACCTCGCAGTTGCGGATGTGGAAATCGTAGGGCTGTGGCATTATGAGGGTGACTTCAAAGCCTTCGGGGTAACCAGCTTGGGCCAGGAGCTGGCGGGCTTTCTCCGGACTGTAGGGGTATTTATCGGTCAAGTCCACGTAGAACGGGGTTACGGGAGGCATGTGGCTTCCGATGGGCGCTCCCTGTCCCCACT
>CAZPWR010000152.1:0-5634 GCA_964590555.1 uncultured Anaerolineae bacterium
ACCGCTGGCACTTTCCCTCTGGTTCCAACTGACTTAAAGCCCTTAGAAAACCTCAAGGAGAAGGGGCCAGATTACTGGTATGTTTTGGCCAGGCTCTTTCCCCCCGGCGAGGTCTCTCCCCCTGAGGCGGAGGAATTACCTTTAGTTTACACTCCTCGCAACCTGCATTGTCTGAATGCGATATTCGTTAAGATAGAGACGATTTTTCCGGAAAAATCGCTTCAGTTGCTGGCATTGAAAACAGCTCTCCTCGCAGCGATGCACCTTTCCCTCTCCCTTTACCCCTCTTTGGAATTTAAGGGGAGGCCTATGAGGCTTCATCCTCCTCCTCGCTTCGTGGAAGCCAACGCTTGGAAGGCTTTCCAAATTGCCGCCGCAAACCTCCGCCGCTTCTTCCGCCCCTTGCCCATGGTTGAACCGGAAGAATTCTTCCAAAAGGACAAAGCCCCAGCTTTACTCCCGGTCCCTTGGGGGATAAAGAAGCTGGAAGGAGAAATCCCTCCAGCCTCCGCCTCCCTGCTAATCCTTGAGCCACCTCCGTTGGACAGGGCTTGGTGGGCCCTCAATTTCCTCTGGGCAGGATGGCTTATGGGCTACCAAGCGGCCTATCCCCTCCGGCCTCTGGCTCTTAAGGGGGTTTTCGGTTGGGATTGGTACGAGGAGACCCTGAAGCGAAGCCTCCTAAAGCTCAAAGGTCTCCTCAAACCCGACGGCTTTGCCCTCTTCTTAGGCCAAGACATCCCTCCGGTCATGGCTGAATGCCTCGTTCTGGCCGGAGCGAAAGCCGGCCTCCGCCCTGAAAGCTTTTCCTTCCGAGAAAGGGATACAAGGCTTGAAATCAGGCTCCTTTTCTCTAACCCCTCTTCGGAAAAGGTCTGGCCTGTCGTCGGCCGGAGAGAGGAGGAAACCGTTGAGGAAGCCATCTTGGAGGTTTTAACCTACAGTGGTGAACCCCTTACCCCTACGCTCCTCCGCCTGGCTGTGGAGTGGTGGCTATCCTCACGCAAGCCCTGGGCCTGGGGCGACCGAAAGCGGGGGGAATTCCGCAGCTTCCTGGAGGAAATGTTGAGCTCATTGCTCCGAGAAAACCGCCTAAAGCCCTGGGCCGAAGGGGAACTTTTAGGCCTTCCCCAATACCCAAGCCTATCCATACCGCTGAGCGATAGAGCGGAGCTGGAAGTTTACAGGCTACTAAGGGAGAAAGGCCTTTTAACTATGGGCGAGCTGGAGGAGCTTTTCTACGCCTCTTTCCACGGCCCTCTGGCCCCTAAATCCGATTTCTTAAGGGAATGCCTTGCCTCTTACGGGGAAGAAACTGAGGGTGGGTGGCGCTTGAGAGCCGAGGACGAGCCTGAAAGGCGGGCAAAGGACCAAGAGGAGGTGAAGGCAATATTGCAGGAGTTAGGGGAAAAGCTTGGGTTTCAGGTCAAGGAGGGGGCCCGTGACCCGTTTGATGTCATATGGGAGGAAAAGGAAGCTTCTGGCAGACCTTTGCAATTAATTGCAGGCTTGAACTTCGGTTTTGTAGTGGAGAGCACAGCAGCCCTCACTGGCTTCTTCCTCCGCCACTTCTCTCCCCCCTTTCCCCGTTCCTACGTGGTGATTCCGGGCGGGAGGGCTTCTTTGGTGTGGTACAAGCTCAAGAACATGCCTTTGTGGTCATCCCTAAAGGGTTGGCAATTCATAAAATACCGTCACCTGAGGCGCTTGGCCCAGGAAAAGGCTCCGGACCGCTACAGCCTCCAGAAAATCATAGGGCTTGACCCCGTAGTAGAAAGGCCTGGTGCCCAGCTTTCATTCATGTAAACCATAGAGGCCTATGGCCAAGCCCTTCTGGAGCCTTTAAGGAGTTACGCAGTTGAGTGCGCGCCTTTTCTTCAGCCGCAGTACGGAGCGCTGTCAGCTGAACGCGCGGGTTAGCAAACGTGCTCTATCAGGCCCGCGCCTGCAAAGCCCCACCCAAGCCTCGCCGCCCGACCGCCTTTTTCCGGCCCAAAGCGTTCATTCTTGAGGCCTTGGTAACCACTCTCGCTTTACCTGCGGCGAGCCGCGAAACAGCGAAGCCGTCAGGAGCAAGCGCATGTTAGCCTGCGCCCTACGTTTCAAAACACGCTTTGCGTCATCTTTGACGATGTGCACGCGCTTACTTTCCTTGCCGCTTCGTGCAACGCTTCCCCCTCTGCTTCTGCGGTTCACACTTGGCCGCATGCCTCACCACTGGCCTTCCCAACGCCTGTCGTTTTTGGCCCTGCTTTTCATCGCTTGAATGAAGCGAACCATAAACTCGGCCTCTGTATATTCCTTGGTATGGACACTCAAGGCTTAAAGCCTGGAAAGCCTTTCTTTACCCACAACATTGCTTCCTCAACTCTACGGGGAATCAGAGGTTCCCGGTAAAGGAGCCAGCGTAGAAGGCTTAGCCCTTTCAAGCCCGTTACTCCGCACTCCTCCCTTACGGTAAAGCGTCTACCAAAATAACTTTCCCCGGGCAAGGATGCTTTTTCAGCAGGGACAATAACTACCTCGGCTTCAGGTAGGGGCTGGCTCTTTTCCAGAACTTTGAGGCCGGAAAAGTCTCGCAAATACCACTCAAGCTCTGGAAAGTTTCCAACCAGAGCTAACTTGAGGGCAAAGGGGTCGCCAACCCTGTAGCTGGAAAGCTTGCGGAGGGAACCCACAGCTTCGCTCACCTCAAGGGAGGAGATGCGACAAAGAGGCAAGTGCTCTTCAACGTAAGGGGAGAAATTGAGGCCACGGGCCAGCTTGATTTCACCCAGAGAGAAGGCGGTGAGCAGGAGCAGGATTGAAACCCGGTACGGAGCCTTAGGGCCACGCATTAAGGAAAGGGCACCTAAGATGCTGGCAATGCCTATGCATGCCCCGAATAAGGCCAGGAGGTAATGGAAGGTCCCACGCAAGGTGTAAGCTGAAATCCCCAAGAACCCCCATACCCCAAGGCATGAGCTTAAGCCAAAGGCGATGAGCTCTTCAGCGCTGAATTTTTCACCGGTTAGGCTGCGGAAGAGGTCGCAGAGGCCGAAGGAGCTAAGGATGGTCAATGGGAGGAGGATGGGTAAAAAGCTCGCAGGCCCTTCAATGCCCCCAAGGATAGCCACAGCAAGGCCAAATCCTACCGAAGTCCAGAGGTAGGGCTTTCCCTTCGCTCCCCAGAAAGCGGTTAGAATAAGCAGTGGCTCGTATAACAAGAAATTCGCTAACGGCTTGAGGGAATAGTGACCACTGAAAAGGTTTGATAGCCAAAGGGCAAATGAATCAGCAGCAAGGCCGAGACCGGGTGGGTAGAAGAAAAGCAGGGTAGAGGTGAGAAAGAAGCTTGCTCCCAAAGAGAACCAGAAGCCAACGCTTTCTCTGGCCCCCAAAGGCTTAATTTTCTCCTTGAAAAGAAAGGCCAGGATTAAACTTTCGCCAGTTATCGTCCAGAACGAAAGGCCTGAGGCCATCCCAAACCCCAGGGCACAGGCTGCGGTATAAAGCCAGGGCAGACTTCTGCTCTCCCAATACCGCAAAATTGCCCCTATCGCCACTAAAGCAGCCAAGGCTCCTATGGCCTCACCATCGGCAAAGGAGGAGGAGAAAATCCAGAGGGGGGAGAAAGCTGAGATGGCTGCCGCTACCAAAGTTTTATCCCTGCCCAGAGCCTGCCGCAAGGGGAAGAAGGCTAAAGGGGTAAGCGCGCCAGCCAATGCAGCTGGAAGCCTTGCGGCTGTATCCCCTGCCCCAAATAGGAAGAAGGCTAAGGCTTGAAGCCCAAGGGAAACAGGGCTTAAGGGCCACGAAGGTTCAGGAGCGTGCCCTTGGATAAAACGCCAGGCAGCCAGAGCCCTCAGTGCTTCCTCCTGACCCAAGAGGCGACTGGAGGCAGCACCTATCCGCAAGGCTAAAGCTACCAAGGTCAGGAAAATATAGGCTAAAGGCTCAAGGGTAAAGCTCCTCAACTTTAACGCCCCTCTGGAGGATTTGCCCTTTCTCTACGCACTCCTCAATAGCCTTAGCTAAATCCAATTGGCGCGCTTCAATCCCGCGGGTCCAGTAAGCGAAGAACTCAACGTTCCCTTCTGGCCCAAGAAGCGGCGAAACGGTCAAGCCTGAAGTGGAAAGGCCAAGGCCGTGGGCAAAATCTATAAGGCTTTCCAGAACTTCTCTGTGGACCTGCGGGTCCCGGACCACACCTTTTTTCCCCACTTTCTCGCGGCCGGCTTCAAACTGAGGCTTTATGAGCGCCACAATCTCAGCCTCGGGCTTTAAGAGGTTGAGGACGGGCGGAAGGACAAGCCTCAGCGAGATGAAAGAGACGTCTATAGTAGCCAAATCTACAAGCTCGGGCAGGGAAGCAAGGTATCGGATGTTAGTCCGTTCTAAAACTACGACTCTGGGGTCCTGGCGGAGCTTCCAAGCCAGTTGGCCATACCCGACATCTACCGCGTAAACCTTAGATGCACCATGCTGGAGGAGGCAATCGGTAAAGCCGCCGGTTGAGGCCCCAACGTCAATTGCTACCTTGCCTGAGGGGTCAACTCCGAAGGTTTTGAGGGCAAATTCCAGCTTCAATCCACCCCGGCTCACGTAAGGGAGGCCCTCTTTAACTTCAATGCTTGCTTCGGGGTGAACGAAGGCTCCAGGCTTAGAAATTACTTTCCCTTCCACTAAGACCTTCCCGGCCAAGATTAGGGCTTGGGCCTTCTCGCGGCTTTCAGCAAGGCCTCTTTCTACCAGAATGACATCCAACCTCTGCTTCATCCCGGCTTCTCCGCCACTATTACCAGCGCTCCGCCTTCTCCAACTGAGCCTTTAACCAGAGGCAAAAGGGCTGCCAGGAAGGCCCGCAGGATTACGGGCTTAAGAGAAGTACGGTAAAGGAGGAAAAGGGTCGGGAAGAGGGCGTTGCCCCAGAAGAAGGAGTGGGCCCAGAAAGCAGCTGCCTTCGGTGGGAGGATGTAGCGGAAACGGGATAGCCTCAAGCCTGCCCCCATGAGCATTGCGCTCCAACGGGATGGGGGGTAGAAATGGCGCATGCCCAGAATACCGTTTATGACGAGAGCGAGGCCTCGCCTTAATAAGGAGAGCCAAGGGGAGGCCTTGGCCCCCGGAGCTAAAAGGTAGCGCTCAAGGTAATGGCTTGGAACGCTGAACAAGAACTTGCCTCCAGGCTTTAAGACCCTGCTCACCTCCTTTAAGGCCAATTCCACCCTGGGGATGTGCTCCAGAACGCAGGCGCTGAAAACTGTCCCGAAGTAATTGTCCCGGAAGGGCAGAGAGCAAGCATCGGCTTGGAGGACAAATTGGTAAATTTGGGCAGAGATAGCTCTTTTCAACCTGCTCCTTTTAAGGTCAAGCCCGAAGTCCACATTGTTAGGGAAAAGGGTGTGGGTGAACTTACCATCGCCACAGCCCAAGTCCAAGACTGGTGGGATTATCTCCTCTTCCCGGAAGGCTTGGTATTCCCAGATTTTCCAGAGGGCATTGTCTGGAGGCACTTGGGTAAGCAGCTCTTCCAAGGCCTTTTCCAAGGCCCGCCTCCTGGCTACGCCGGCTCTTCTTCCAGGGTCAATGTTTCGCTGCAATTGAGGCAGCGCGCTTCATTCTTGCCCGATTCCACCATTAGGCCGCCACAGG
>CAZPWR010000153.1:0-1517 GCA_964590555.1 uncultured Anaerolineae bacterium
GGGCGTTTTGGATAAGTTCATTGACGGCTAAGGCTAAGGCCGTAGCAGGGCGGGCTGGCAGGAAAATGGTCTGCCCCTGAACTTTGACTTCCACGTTTCTACCCGGAACCGCCATGTTTTCAGCTAAGATGGATGCAAGCCTTTCTATGAGGGCTAAGACGTCCACTTGTTGGAAGCCTTGGCTTGAAAGTATATCGTGAACTGTGGCAATGCTGAGGATGCGGTTTATGGCCTCTTGGAACGAGCGTCGGGCGGATTGGTTCTTCTCTTCGGCCATTTGCATCCGCAGGAGCATGGCTACGGTCTGGAGGTTGTTCTTGATGCGGTGGTGCATTTCCCTCACAATTGTTATCCCCGCAACGAGGGTGGCGTTCTCTATGGCCAAGGCTATCTGGTTGGCCAAAGTGGAGAGGAAGCGAAGCTCTTCCTGGGAGAAAAGGCGAGGCTTTTCGGAGTAGCAGGCCAGCACTCCACGCACTTTATCCCGCATGGTCAGCGGGACGGCCAAGAAGGCAGGGGTTTCTGTGAAGACTAACGGCTCGCCTTTTGAAATCACTTCCTCAAGCTTTGGGATGGTTTGCGGGGGGCCGTATGAGGCCCTGGGGATGAGTTCACCTTTCTCGTCAAGTAGGAAGAGGGAACAGCCTGTGGCTTTTATCATTTTGGCAGCCATTTCGGCTACAACTTTGAGGACGTCATCCAGGTAGAGGGGGGAGACGATCGTTTTGCTCACCTCGGCCAGGGCTAAAAGTTCTTCCAGCTGGCGCTGCATGTTGTCGTAAAGCATTGCTTTTTCAATTGCCCCGGCGGCCAGGTCGGCTACGAGGCTCAGGAGTTCTATCTCCTCTTGGGTGTAATCGTGGTAAGAAGAGGTCTGGACATTCATTGCGCCGATTACTCTCCCTTGGATGGAGAGGGGGACGGCCAGGAGGGATTTGAAATTCCACTCTTCTGTTTCCGGGAGGAGTTTGAAGCGGGGGTCTGAGGCCGCATCTTTTGCGGCCACGGGGACGGCGTGGAGTGCTGCCCAGCCGGTGAGGCCTTCCCCAAGGCGTAGTTTGGCTTTGCCTATGGCCTGGGGAGCAAGCCCTGTAGAAGCTCTGAGCACTAAGTATTCACCTGATTTGTCCAAGAGGTAAATGGAGCAGGAATCCATCCCCATAACCTCGGCGGTGGTGCTGGTTATGAGTTGGAGGGTTGTAGCTAAGTCCAAGGCCGAGTTTATGGCGTTAGTTATGCGCCTTATGGCTGAAATAAGAGCTTCTTTCCCCATAGCCTAAGGATATTATAAGGCCGGAGGTGGAAAAAGGGAAAACCGATTGCGCCGATTGTAAATCGGCCTTTTCAGGCACAAGTAGTGCCAAGCGTCGGCCTTCGCCGACGCTGCTTAAGATTCAAGGTCGGCATAGGCCGACCTTTGGCCGAAGGCCCAAGGAAGCCGATTTTAATCAGTTGTCTTAATATGCTGGGGCCAATTGGAGGTGCAAGCTCGTGGAGCTGCCCACGTTTAGAAACTG
>CAZPWR010000154.1:0-7717 GCA_964590555.1 uncultured Anaerolineae bacterium
GAGGGGTTGGGCGCAGGGGTGGGGGGCCCCTCCTGGTGGGAGGAGGTCTGGCGAGCTGCACCCCTCACACCCCCCTGGCCTTTACCCCTCGCAGGGGTTACGGGGGGTTCCCCCCGTTTTGATTAAGGTTGGCGAAGGCTGACCTTTGGCCGAAGGCCCCAAAAGGCTGATTTCAATCGGCATGAAAAAAGCCCGACGAAATTGGGACACACCCGCCGAAGGCATGATTGGACAAGCTTAGCAAAATGGTGTATTATTTAGATAAAGGAATCCTTGCCTTAGGAGGTGGGCGTTGCCTAACACTAAATCGGCGGAAAAAGAGCTGAGGAAATCACAAAAGAGGCGCCTTAGGAACATGTATTATCGCTCCAGGGCACGCACTTTCGTCAAAAAAGTGCGCAAACTTTTGGCCGAAGGGAAATTGGAGGAAGCTAAAGAAGCGCTGAGGCTCGCCATAAGTGCCCTGGACAAAGCAGCCGAAAAAGGTGTTATCCACAAGAACAATGCGGCCAGGCGTAAGTCTCGCTTGATGAGGCTGTTTAATTCCTACGTAGCCAAAGCGGCCGCTTAAATAAAGCGCAGGATTAAAATCGTTGCCCCGAAGGCTAAAGCCTGAGGGGCTAATTTTTTGCTATGATAGAAAAGCCTTTGGTTTTAAGCTTGGAGGACCCAAGATGCTTGGACCCCTCGTTGGTGGGGTTCAAGGCTTCCAACCTGGCCAGGGCTTTGAAGGAGGGTTTTCCTGTCCCGCCTGGCTTCTGCCTTACTACTTTCGCTTCCCAGCTTTTGAGGGAAAAGGGGGAATCGCCACAGTTTAGGGAAGAGCTAAGAAAGCACCTCCAGAGCTTGCCCCCAGGCCGATTGGCTGTCCGTTCATCCGCTACTGTAGAGGATTCCAGCGCCTTTTCTTTCGCTGGCCAGGCTTCCACTTTCCTCAACATACCTCCTGAACGCTTGGACGAAGCAATCGCGGACTGCTTTGCCTCTCTGAATAACCCCCAGGCCTTGAGCTACCGCGCTTTTCATAATTTACCAACCGGAGAGATGGCTATCCTCATCCAGTTGATGGTCCCGGCTGAGAAAGCAGGGGTAGCCTTTACCCGTGACCCCGTCACAGGGGAAGAGGTAGTGGTGGTAGAAGCGGTGGAAGGCCTTGGGGAAGCGCTGGTAAGTGGCGCGGCTCAGCCGGAATGCTACCGAATTGGGAGAGGGGAGGAACCACAAGGTGGGAAAATCTTAGCGGCTCAGGAGGTAAAAGCCGTTGCAGAGATGGCCTTGGCCCTTGAAGAGGTGTTCGGTTCCCCTCAAGATGTGGAATGGTGTTATAGTGGGGGCGAGCTTTTCCTGCTCCAGACAAGACCGCTCACGGTTGAGGGGACGCTCCGTCGGAAGGCTTGGCTTTTCTTCACCGAGCCCGGGGGTGAGGAAATTTGGACCAGCGGTTTCTTCAACGAGCGTTTTTCCGAACCATTATCCCCGCTTGGCTGGAGCATCATAAAACCGTTGGTGGAAGAGCTGGCCTTCCGTGACCCCTTGCGCTACATGGGCTTTCGGGATGCGGAAAAGCTGCGGGCAACGCGCCTCTACTTCGGGCGGCCTTACGTTAACCTGGCCATTTTCCAGAGGATTTACAGGCCTTTCCCCGATTTCCTATTGCCGGAAGGGGCAAGGGGTTACTTTCCGGATGGAAACGCTGGGCTGCGCAGGGCAATCTCCTTACCCCTCCTTTTTCCGATTTCCTTGCTGTGCCACTTCCTCCGTGACCCCCTGAACTGGTCGCCTTTGAACTACTTGGTCTGGAAACGCTACACTTCGTTCCATCGGGCCAAACTGCAATCTTTACGCTTAGCCTCAGAGTCCACCGACGACGTTGCCGAACTGTGGTCGTTTATGGAAGAAGCGCAGGCTCTTAACCGCCGGCTTCTTTCCATCCATCGCTGGAGCCTCACCTGGGCTGACATAAGTTACGGCCTCTTAAAGCTTTTCTTGCGCTTCTGGCTAAAGCCTCAAGAAGCAACCAAAGTCGCTTCGGAGTTGCTTTCCGGCTTGGGCACAAAGACAGCCGATATGGGTCAAGCCTTGCTGGGATTGCTTCATAGCCCCAATCGGGAAAAAGCCTTGGACGATTTCCTCCGAGTCCATGGGCATCGTTCTTTCTCCTTGGACATTTACCGTCCTACATTCGCCGAAGAACCTAAGCAAGTGCTCAAATTGGCCTCCTCCCTGGGCCCCCAGCCTAAAAGTAAAAGTGCCAAACCCGTTGTTTTCCGCGACCCATTTAGGGGAGTCCTCCTGAGTCTGTTATTGGCCTTGGCCAGGCCTTATGCCCTTCTGAGGGAAGAGCAACGCTTCTATTGGCAGGAAATCCTAGCCTTTATGCGCCAAACGGCCTTGAAAATCGGCAAAGCGCTGGAAAGCCAAGGCAAGCTTCCGGATGGTTCCCTCGTCTTCTTCTTCACTTGGGACGAGCTTAAAGAAGCTTGCTTAGGTAAACCCATCCCCCTACCTTTGGCCCAAGCCCGGCGCATGGTCTTCAGAGAGTTAGAGAAAGCGGACCCGGCAACGGTTTACCCCCTCTTTCTCCAAGGGGATAAGCCTTTGGGGGAAAAAGCGGCATGGGAGGGGATACCAGTAAGCCCAGGGATAGCTTCAGGGCCGGTCAAGGTCGTTTTAACCCCTTCTGGGCTGGATAAAGTTCAACCAGGCGATATCTTAGTGGTCAGGGCAATAGACCCTGGTTGGACAGTGGTATTCGGTAAGATAAAGGGGCTGGTAATGGAAGTCGGTGGGCAACTTTCCCACGGAGCCGTAGTCGCCAGGGAATACAATATCCCGGCCGTAACTGGGGTAAAGGGCGCTACGTCAAACTTGAAGGATGGGCAAATTGTGACTGTGGACGGCTACATGGGCAGGGTAACTTTTTCTTCTGATGGCTAAATGCCCAAGAGCTCAAAGACTTCAAAGCGGACTGTCTCTTTAGTTAGGAAGTCCTCCACAGTAAACCAATGGGTAATGATGTGGCGGTTGAGTTCCAGATCCTCTTTGGCCCTTTCGGTGAGGGATACGCTTTGGACGATAAGGATAGTTACTGCAGTGGGGTTCTCTTCTCTAATTCTATTTAGGCTTTTCAAAGCCGCTCCCAAACGTTCCAGAATCCCAGCGGGGTCTATACCGCCTTTGACCTCCACGGCTGCTCGGATTTGGCCCCCTTTGTAAAACGCAACGTCTGGCTCATCGCCGAATATGACTATACGGCTGTCCGAAAGCTCCATTCGTTCCCCAGCCGGACTTTCTGTAACTACCCATCCTCGTTCGCGTAGCCTGCGCTGAATTAAACCTTTCACCAAAACTTCTACCCGCTTCCCTTTTGCGTTCTGCCAGGAGCCTTGTGCTTGGGTTCCGGCCGCCATACCGCGCCATAAATCAAACTCGCGCGCATTTATCTCTTCGTCAAACTCAATCAGTTGGCTTATGATCTGATTTAAGTGACGGGCGATTAGTTGTGCTGTCTTTTCATCAGGGGAGGAGGTGCCATTTTCGTATGGGTTCACGTTTAATCCTATAAGTGCCATAGATTTCTGCGAAGCCATAGCAAGCATTCGGTAATAACCGGTTGAGCCTGAAATTGTCATCAGGACCTGCGGATGAGCAAAGATGGTGACCGGCTTAATTCCCCGGTGGATGACTCGGTTCCAAGCGGTTTCGGAAATACCTAAATCAGACAGGTTCCACTGAAGAGTCTCTCCTTTAAAGGCTTCCACAGCTTCGGCAACCGAAAGCATTTTCCATTCGTGCAATTTCTGATGGAAGAACTGGCTTTTAGTCAGTTGATCTAAAAACCAAGCTTGACGTCGGGAATTCGTGGTCATCCTTGTTTCCTCCAAACGACTATGCTTTCCCGCGCAGGTACACGCCCGTACCGGCCCATTTGTTGGGAACTGTTTCCCTTGTAACGAGCAACGATGATTTCCTCCACGGTAAAGCCTTCTTCCTCGGCTATTTCCGAAAGGATAAGGTCCACCGGGAGCATTACTCCCTCAAAGCGTACGTTGTCTACGACCAAAGCCACGCGTCCTTTTGGGGATAGGACTTTCGCCCATTCCCTGATTGCTTTTTGCATATCCACGAAGTACCCGGTCAACATATCCGGAATGCGGGGGTTATTGAGGGCTTTAGAGCGTGCTCTTAAGTAGCCAACCAGTTCCCGTACTGCCGGATGCGGTGCTTCCTCGGCTGGGGACAACTTGGCCTCAATGTGGGAGCGAAGTAGACTTTGTCTTAACTCCCTCAGTTCAGCAAAGTTCTGGACGAAATGGAAACAAAGCTCTAAGGAATATGTTCGTGTATAATCGTATCGGTTGGCGTAAGGTGGGGAAGTGATGATTATTGTTGGCGAGCGCTCAAAGGGAACCCCATCCAGATTCCGAGCGTCCCCTAACAAAACCCGATAGGGGAGAAAATTCCTATCCCATCCCAATTCCCTAATCCACCTAATATCTGTTTCGGCTTCCCAAACCTTTCCTGCCAGCGCTTCTTCTGGTGCTTTGGGCCGTTTATTTTTCTTAAGCCGTAGAAACTGGCCATCTTTGGAAGTGTAGCTACAGGCCTCCAGTATGGAGAAAAATAAGAGGAGGAAAATCTCCTTAAAGGGCGAATCTAAACTCAAAATGGCCGCTTTCCAGCGGCGCAGCTCAAGTAAGATTTCGGCCGGAAAGGCAACGCTCATGATGGCCACATCCGTAGCAACGTGTGCAGGCTCGGCTCTGGGGACTATTTTCCGAAGGCGTTCAAAAATTTTGGTCAATTCTCCGGGACGAACTTGAAAGAAAAAAGGTAAAGTAGAGGCGATAAATACCGCTATGGGCAGGCGGTCAATCCCAATGGCCGGTATGCCCCGCAAGGACGCAGCAAGGAGCGTTGTGCCCATACCGCAGAAGGGATCAAAGACCAGGTCTTCCCTTCCAGCCTCAAAACGGTTTAGCCACTCTTCCACAAAGCGGAAGGCGAAGGCCTCTTTGTAGCGGTAAAGGCGGAGAAGAGGGACTTCTTTGTTGCCCACATAAGAAACGAAATTCCCCATTTGGAGGTCTTCACATATCAGGCGGGCATACTTTTGCTCCAACCGTTGGACCTCATTATTTAACTCTCCAATCCTTACCTCAAACAACATTAGCTGACCCATTCCTCATTCCCTAAATCTTCCGTAAAGAGCACGAACCTTAGCTCAGTAAGGCTATTGGCAATACATTGCGCCAGATATAGTAGCAGCCGATTTTGCCCGTGTCATATTATACCACGACTATCAGAAGCCAACAATACACCAAAACATTAAACTGGGGCCTTCAGGTTTTCGTTGCCGCGAGCCGATAAGCGGGCCGAATGGATAGGGAGCGCTGCGAGGGGGTGACCCAAATTGCAGAGGGTTCCCGAATCTCTTTGTAGGACAGTTCGGAAATGCCGCCCTTACGCTCCCTGTTTAATTAGTGGCAAAGAGGGCTGCCCTCTAAACGAAAGCTCGAGGAAGCCGATTCCAATAGGCATTAAAAACCAAAGAAGGAGACGCCTGACCAGGACATGCTTTACCTATTCTTGAACTTGGCAACATAGATTAAAGCTGTTAAAATTTAATGCCATTAATCTTCCGGAGGATGTGATGGAGGAAAACAAGGAGCTGGAAACCTTGGGTATGAATGTCCTGCGCCTAATGGGGGCGCTGAGGATGAGGTTTAATCGCGATTTGGCACGCTACGGCCTTACCCTGCCGCAATTCATGGCCCTCTTATCTTTAGAGAAAGGCGAAGGTTTCTGCCGGATGGGCCCTTTGGCGATATCGGCCTTGCAGAGCCTACCTTCAATGACTGGAGTTGTGGACAGGCTTGAGGAGAAAGGCCTGGTGGAGCGCCAGCGGGACCCCAAAGACCGGCGCTCGGTAGTGGTAATCCTGACGGAGAAAGGGGAAAGCCTTCTTTCCCAGATTAAAGCCGAGAGAAACCGCACCTTGCAGGAAATCCTCAAGGGGTTGTCCCCAGAAGAGATTGCTTCCTTGAACTCAATCCTGGAAAAGCTAATTCAAGCCTTGGAGAGCGGGGAAAGGGAGGTAACAGATGCTTAAGCTCCTCAGGCATGCCAAGCCTTTTTACCCCCTTATATTGCTCATCGTCGTTCTCCTTTTCATCCAAGCCAACGCCGATTTGGCTCTGCCCGATTACATGTCCCGCATCGTCAATGTGGGAATACAGCAGGGTGGGGTGGAAAAGGCCATACCGGAAGCGTTACGCCAATCCACAATGGACCGCCTTTCCCTCTTCCTGACTGAGGAGGAGAAGGCCGAAGTTAATGCTTTGTATTTGCTTGTGGACCAAACCTCACCGGATTACGAGGCCTATCTTAAGAAATACCCAGCCCTGGCACAGGGCCCAATTGCCGTGCCCAAGCCCACCGATGAAGCCACCCTTGAGCGGCTGCAGCCGGTCATAGCCAGGGCTATGGTGGTGGTCCAAGGGATAGAACAAATCCAAGCCCATCCCGAGCAGGCACGGATGCTTATGCCAGGCCTTGGCTTGGATTTGTCCAAGCTTCCTGCGGGGACCGACCTCTTTGCCCTCATCAGCCGCCTTCCATTTGAACAGCGGAAAAGCTTAGTTGAGGCCGTGGACCGAAGGTTTGAGGCCTTAGGAGGGGAAAAGGCTCTGGTTCAAGCGGCGGCCAGAGCTGTAAGGGCCGAATACGAGGCGATGGGCATGGATGTAAGCCGGCTCCAAAATTCCTACATACTCCGAACAGGCGGGCAGATGCTTCTCATAGCTTTGCTCGCTGCAGCCATAACTGTAACCGTTGGCTTTCTGGCCGCAAGAGTTGCGGCGGGCTTGGCACGCGATTTAAGGCGCCTATTCTTTGAAAAGGTCATGAGCTTCTACGGAGCCGAGATGGACCGCTTTTCCACCGCTTCCCTCATAACCAGGGTCACTAACGACATAACCCAAATCCAGACGGTATCGGTATTTCTGCTGCGCATGGCTTTCTATGCCCCCATTATAGGGATAGGGGCCGTGGTCCGAGCCATCGGCAAGAGTCCATCCATGTGGTGGATACTGGGCCTTGGAGTTGGAATCCTCGTGGGTGTGGTGGCTCTTGGCTTCAGGCTTGCTGTCCCCAAGTTCAAGCTAATCCAAGAGCTCTTGGACCGGCTAAATAGAATTGCCAGGGAAAATTTGGCTGGCGCCATGGTGGTCAGGGCTTTCAATCGGCAAAAGTACGAAGAAGAACGCTTTGACCAGGCCAATCGGGAGCTCACTCAAACGGCCCTATACGTTAACCGCGTTTTTGTGATGATGATGCCCTTGACCATGTTCTTGATGAACGGTATCACTATCCTCATAATCTGGGTTGGGGCGCACCAAGTAGCCCAGGCTACGATAAGGATTGGGGATATGATGGCTTTCCTCCAATATGCTATGCAGGTCTTCTTCTCCTTCATGATGCTTTCCATGCTCTCCATAATGGTCCCCAGGGCTGATGTAGCTGCCAACCGCATAGCCGAGGTTTTGGAGACAGAGCCAAGCGTAAAAGACCCCGAAAACCCTATGCCGCTGCCTTACCCATTCAGGCCTACGATAGAGTTTCCCCACGTATCATTCCGCTACCCGAACGCAGAAGAGTGCGTGCCACGCGATATCAATTTTACCCTCCCCGCGGGAGAGACCGTGGGTACTATCGG
>CAZPWR010000155.1:0-4677 GCA_964590555.1 uncultured Anaerolineae bacterium
GGGTATGGATGTATGAAGTGGATTGGGACAAGCTCCTTGGAGACCCTCCCGATTCCCTCTCCTTGCTTTCCATTGAACTCCAAGCGGCCTTGATGAAAGCCTTGGAAAAGAGCAATACCGCTTTCCTCTGGACCAGAGAAAGCCCCGAAGAAACAACCTCCCTCATGGTTAAGGCCAACCTTGACCAGCTTTTGGCCGCCCCTCTGAGAGCAGGGGAAAGGCGGCTGGGGTTCCTGGCCGCTTTTAAAACCATAGGCTCCGCCCCTTTCCGCCCCTCGGACCAAGATTTCCTGACAATTTTGGCCGGGCAAGGCGCCGTAGCCCTGGAGAACGCTAAGCTCTTTGAGCACGTCCAGAAAGCCTTCGTAGAACTGCAAGAGGTTGAAAGGCTCAAGAGCAACTTCGTGACCCTGATCGCCCACGAGTTCCGCACCCCCCTCTCCCTTGTCCTCGGCTATGCTTCACTCCTCAGCGAAGAAATCCAAGATTCACGCCTTAAAAGCTTTGCCGAGGTAATCGTTCACAATGCAAAACGCCTTTCCTCTTTGCTCCAGGACATGTTGGACTTTAAACGCCTGGAAAAGAAAGCAACCTCAGTACAACTGGAATCTATCTTCCTGCCCGAACTTGTGGAAAGGGTTGTGGAAAACTACAGGCCTCTCATCCAGGACAAAAGCCTTGAAGTAACCGTAGATATACCTCCTGAAGTCCAAAGGGTTCAAGCTGACCCTGCTAAGCTGGAGGTGGTCCTGAGCAACCTGCTCTCTAACGCTGTGAAGTTCACACTGCCTGGAGGGAAAATAACGGTAGGGGCAAAGCTTATGGATAAACCCTACATGTTTGTGAAGGATACGGGCCCAGGCATCCCACCTGAAGAGAGGGAGAAAATTTTCCTCAGCTTCTACCAGATAGGGGAACCGCCAAACAAAACGCATGGAGGCCTTGGCCTCGGACTCTACATAGCAAAAGAGCTTGTAACCATGTGGGGTGGGAGGATATGGGTTGAAAGCGAAATAGGCAAAGGAAGCACATTCTGGTTCTCTCTGCCCAGGGTGGAGGAGAAACATGCCGGCTAAGCGCCTCCAGAGCACCCGAATCCTCAGCAAACTGATGGAAAGACACTACCTAAAAGTCAGGTACCTCCGCTTTTTCCGACCGCTGGCCTGGGTCACAAGCGGAGCCCCGGTGGAAATCCTCAGAGCTATGGGGATTGAAGCCGCTTACCCTGAAAATTACGGGGCATTGTGCGGGGCAAGAGGCATGGGAACCGCTCTCAGCGAAGAAGCCGAAGCCCATGGCTACGCACCCGAACTTTGCTCCTACGCCAAAATCAACCTCGGAAGCATCTTCAACCCATCCTCTGCCCCCTTAAAGGGCCTACCCAAACCCGACCTCCTCATCGTTTGCAACAACATCTGTGGGACAGTGGTAAAGTGGTTTGAAGCCCTCGCCTACCATTACCGCATCCCCATCTTCATCCTGGACACACCATTCCTCCACGATGGCCTTGAACCCCACATTGTCCGGTACGTGCGAAGCCAACTGGAAGAAATGATTGAGTTCATTGAGCGCCATACTCGCCGCCGCCTCAACCAAAAGCGCTTCCAGGAAGTCCTGGAACTTTCTAATGAATGTGTCCACCTATGGGGTGAGATAAGGAGGATGTGCAAAGCCCAGCCTTCCCCCCTCAACGCCCCCGACCTTTTCGTCAACATGGCAGCCATAGTAGTGCTTAGGGGGACTAAGGAAGCGGTTGAATACTACCGCACTCTTCGCAACGAAGTTAAAGAAAGGGTTGAACGCGGTGAAGGGGCAATCCCTGAAGAACGCCACCGCCTACTGTGGGATAACATAGCCCTCTGGAACCGCCTCTATCGCTTCTACTCCCACTTCGCCAGAAGAGGGTGCTGCTTTGTGGTTGACACTTACACAGGCGCTTGGGACAACCCCGTTGAGGATGGCGAACCTTTGGAAGCCTTGGCCCGTGCTTATACTTCTGTCCTTCTGAACCGAAGCCTCTCCTACCGAGCTCGCCAGATGATAGAGCTGATTAGGGAGTACAAAGTGGATGGTTTCGTAATGCACTCTAACCGCTCCTGCAAGCCCTACTCCCTCGGCCAATACGATATAAAGCGAATTGTCAGCGCCGAAACGGGGGTCCCAGGCCTGATAATAGATGCCGACATGTGCGATTCTCGCTACTACTCTGAAGAGCAAATTCGCAACCGTATTGATGCTTTCATTGAACAACTGGAGAGCGGAGCGTAAAGTGATTGGCCATGAATGGATTCTTAAGCTTTTGGAAAGCGCCGTAAGGAATGGGGTTATCTCCCACTCCTACCTCTTCACTGGGCCAGATGGGGTGGGTAAAAGGACGCTGGCCTTAGAGTTTGCCAGGTATTTATGCTGCAAAGTGAGCTTACCCCCCTGCGGCTCCTGCCGAGATTGTCGGGAAATCTTGGAGAAAAGCTACCCCGACTTGAAGCTTGTGGAGCCCGAAAATGGCTCAATCAAAATTGAACAAATGAGGGAACTGCAGCGCGAAGCCTTCTTGGCCCCTCACCACAGCCCCTACCGCATCTTCATCATTTCCGATATGGATAAGGCTACTCCGGAAGCGGCCAATAGCCTGCTCAAAATCCTGGAAGAACCGCCTCCCCATTCCATCTTCCTCCTCACCGCAACCTCTGCTGAGCTTCTATTGCCCACAATCGTATCCCGATGCCAAGTCTTTAACCTCCGGCCCGTCCCCGAAGGCCAGATCCAGGAATTTCTGGAAAAAAACTGGGGAATTGAAAGTTCCAAGGCTAACCTCTTAGCCCGCCTATCAGAAGGCTGCCCAGGTAAGGCCATAAGGTTCATCCAGGAGGAGGAACTTTTAAAAAAACGGGAAGAGGATTTGGAGGCTTTCCTTTACATCCTGAAGAGCGATACAGTGGCAAGGCTGGAATGGGCAGGAGGGCTTGGGAAAGACGAGGAAAGGCTAAAAGAGATGCTAAAGTGGTGGATTTTGGCTACAAGGGATATGCTCCTTATTTTGGAAGGAGCCAAGGAGAAGGTGGTAAATGCGGATTTTTTGGGCAAACTGGAAGCAGCGGCGGTAAAACTCGGCAGGGGAAAAATCCGTATAGGGCTAAAAGAACTGCGCTCAATACTTATTGCCCTTAACCGAAATGCCAATTTGCGTCTGGCTTTGGACGTGCTGATGCTCAAATTGCCAGGATTTTCTCAGGAGGTGTAAATTGCCTTTGGTGGTAGGAATACAGTTCAGGGAAAATTGCAGAATCTATAACTTTGATGCTGCAGGCTTTGAAGACCTCGCCCGCGGGGACTATGTAGTGGTAGAGACAACACGGGGCCTGGAGGTTGGGAAAGTTGTAGTGCCCCCGCGGGAAATACTCAGCGTGGAACCCCCTTTGAAAGGAATAGTGCGTAAAGCAACCCCCTGGGACCTTGTTAGGATGGATTTTTCCCGGCACAAGGAGGCGGAGGCTTTAGCCAAGGCCCGCCAACTGGCCCGCGAGATAGGCTTAAACATTAAGCTGGTAAAAGCGGAATACAACTTTGAAGGGACTAAGCTAACTCTCCTTTTCACCTCGGAAGGGAAAGAAGATTTCAAGGAGTTTGCCAGTCTCCTTGAGGAAGAACTCGGTGTTAAAGTAGAGCTATCTTCTATTGGAGTGCGCGATGAGGCTAAATTCATCGGGGGGATAGGGCCTTGTGGCCGCCTCATATGCTGTGCCTCTTTCCTCACGGAATTTGCTTCCGTGTCCGTAAAAATGGCCAAAGTTCAAGACCTTCCAATAAACCCGGCAGCCATCTCAGGGCTATGCAACCGTCTCCTATGCTGCTTGCGCTATGAATATGAAATCTACAAAGACTTCAAAGAACGCTTGCCTAAGGTGGGGCAAAAAATAAAAACCCCTAAAGGGGAAGGCAAACTTGTAGCCATAAACGTAGTAAAAGAAACGATAACTGTCCGGCTGGAAGACGAGACCACCGTTGAATTACCTGCAGAACAGGTAGAGATTTTAAAGGGCTAACCGGCGCCATAATCAGCGCGGCTCCACTATGAACTTTATGGCCGTCCTCTCTTGCCCGTTTATGTCAACCTCAGTGAAAGAAGGGATGCAAACGATATCGTAGCCATCCAGGGCAAGGTAACCCCTGGCGATGGCTATGGCCTTAATAGCTTGATTTACGGCACCGGCCCCTATAGCCTGGACTTCCGCCCTTTTACTCTCCCTTATTACACCGGCTATAGCTCCAGCTACTGCCGTAGACCGAGACTTAGCTGAAACTTTTATGACGGGCATCTTGCCTCCTTATCGCTGGCTCTCTATATAAATTTTACACCATTACATCCCCCATAGCAAGCTTTTGAAAAGCGGAAAAGCGCTGCAGGGCTTCCTGGTTTTCCAGCGGAATAGTTGCTTTCGGCTGCGGGATAAGACGGAGGGCGTAGGGCGGCAATATTCATTTGCGGGAGGGTTATGGGGGTAAGGATTATGTGAGGTCGGGGGGGCACCGCCATGCCCCCGGAAAGGGTCTCCGCCCCCATCACCCCCAGTTTAATGAAGGTCGGCGCAGGCCGACCTTTGGCCGAGGGCCAAAAGAGGCCGATTTCAATCAGCATGGAAAAGACTAATGAAGGTCGGCGCAGGCCGACCTCTGGCC
>CAZPWR010000156.1:0-2730 GCA_964590555.1 uncultured Anaerolineae bacterium
CGTTGTTGTGCGCCCAGTTTCGCCTGTCTTTTTGTTCATGCTGATTGAAATCAGGCTTTTGGGGCTTCGGCCGGGGGTCGGCCTTCGCCGACCTCTATTAAATCGGGGGAAACCCCCCTACGAGGGGGGTAAAGGCCAGGGGGTTGTGAGGGGTGCCCAGGAGTGGGCCCAAAGAGCTTGGCAGACCTCAAGCCAGCAGAGGTGGCCCCACAATTCTGGGACACACCCCAGGCAGCTTTGGGCTTGACAAAATCTCCTTTGTGCCTACAATGTTTTCCAAACTGATAAAGGAGGGGAGTATGGCCAAGAGGAAGAAGAAAAAGAAGGCTCAAGTTCGCAAACCAGTTCCAACTCCTAAGCCTGTAAAACCTGCTGAACGCCAGGTAACTCAAAAGGTTGATTTCCGCAAAGAATACCCTTATGTCTACAGTGACCTGAAAAGGGCGGGGTTAACAGCCTTGGCCATGCTCGCTTTCATGCTGATACTCTCCATAATAGTGCGCTGAGGCGGGAAATGTCCGGAACACCCATAGTATCGGTGGTAGGGAAATCGGATTCGGGCAAAACAACTTTGCTGGAAAAGCTCATAGCAGAATTGAAAAAGCGTGGCTACCGGGTGGGGACTATAAAGCATGATACACATGGCTTTGAAATAGACCACCCCGGTAAGGACTCCTGGCGCCACGCTCAAGCTGGAAGCGATGTGGTAACTATAGCCTCGCCCCAAAAATTGGCTTTGATTAAGAAGCTGGAAAGCGAGCTCAACTTGGACGAAGTGGCCTCTTACATCACTGATGTGGATATAATCTTAACCGAAGGTTACAAAAGGGCAGATAAACCTAAAATTGAGGTCCACCGCAAAGCCATTGGTGGGGAACTCCTCTGCTCCCCTCAGGAACTCCTGGCCTTGGTTACCGATGAACCTTTCAACATACCCGTCCCCCAGTTTTCCTTTGAGGAAATAGAAGCTTTGGTTGACCTCATTGAAGATAAATTCCTCAAGAGGCGAGAATTTCCCTTGGTCTCAATCCTGGTGGACGGCAAGGGGGTGCCTATATTCAAAGATTTTACCCGGCAAGTCGTGGCCAAAACGATTAAAGGGATGGTCTCCGCCCTCCAAGGCGGGATAGGCCGTTTCATTTCCATAAAAATAGACCTTGGAGAAGGAGGTCAAACATGACAAGGGTCCGCTGTTACATTGAAGATTGCATGTTCTGGAAAAAGGGAATATGCCAGGCAAAGGAAATAGAGATTGACCCCGATGAAGGATGCCTGACCTTCAAGCTGGAGGAAGAAGAGGAAGAGGATTTCTTCTCCGATTGGGAAGAGGAAGGGTTTGATGAACTTGAGGAAGAGTGGTAAGCCTGGAACCAACGCCTCTATCCGACGTTACCTCCGCTCCGAAGCTTTCCCAACAGCTTTCTGCCCAGGCTGTGGCCATGGCATCCTCATGGGAGCTATCCTAAGGGCCATAGATGAACTTGGCCTGGATTTTAACCGGATGGTCTTTGTCTCTGGAATAGGATGCGCCGGCTGGATACCAAGCCCATACTTCGCTGCTGATACCCTTCACACCCTCCACGGCCGTGCAGTAGCGTGCGCCACGGGGGTAAAACTGGCTAACCCCTCACTTAAAGTCGTAGTCATCGGAGGCGATGGAGACCTGGCTTCCATCGGAGGCAATCACCTCATCCATGCCGCACGCCGCAACATTGAAATGACTGTAATCTGTGCCAACAACATGATTTACGGCATGACCGGTGGCCAGGTCACCCCCACTACCCCAACCGGCGCTTTTACCGTCACCACTCCCACGGGCAACCCCGAAAGGCCTTTTGACCTCTGCAAGCTCATGGTAGGGGCCGGTGCTACTTACGTGGCCCGCTATTCTGTCTTCCACGTCCACCAGCTTATAAAAGCCATCAAAAAAGCTCTTATGCACCCAGGCTTCGCCTTCGTAGAAGTCCTTAGCTCTTGCCCAACCTATTACGGAAGGCAGAACAAACTTGGCGGCCCATCCGAAATGCTGAAGTTCTGGAAAGAAAAGTGCGTGACCATTGAGAGAGCCTCTACCTTACCTCCGGAAGAGCTTGAGGGAAAAATCATCATCGGAGAATTCGTTCCTGGAGGGCAAAATGTACGAAGTTACAGTCCTCAGGCACTTTGACGCTGCGCACAGCCTCCGCCTCTACGGAGGGAAATGCGAAAAACTCCACGGCCACCGCTACCAAGTGGCCGTTTCCGTCCGCTCGGAAAGCCTTGATGAGATAGGCCTGGCCTTTGATTTTACCGAGCTTAAGCGCATCTTGGACGAAAAAATCATCGCCCGCCTTGACCACAACTACCTCAACGACCTCCCACCTTTTGACACCGTGAACCCAAGCGCCGAAAACATCGCTACTTTCATATACCAAGAGCTGAAAAAGGCTTTGCCAGGGGTAAAGATAAGCAAAGTTCAAGTATGGGAATCGCCTGATGCCTGGGTTATTTATTACCCCGAGGGCGAAGGATGAGGGTAGGGATTGTAGGGGCGGGGATAACAGGCCTAACAGCGGCTTACGAGCTGGCCAAAAGGGGCCATCTTGTGGAAGTATTTGAAGCTTCCGAGAAAGTAGGCGGGCTGGCTTCAGGCTTTAAAGACGAAGGCTGGGAATGGCATCTGGAACGCTTCTACCACCACTGGTTTGCTTCGGATTATGCAGTCCTGGCACTCTTGAAGGAGCTTGGCCT
>CAZPWR010000157.1:0-2729 GCA_964590555.1 uncultured Anaerolineae bacterium
GGCGGGGTTTGGGGCGCCTGGTGGCGGTGGGTTTCCCCCCCTCGGGGGGGGGGTACGGGGTGTTCCCCCCAATTAAATAAAGGGCGGCGAGGGCCGCCCTCCGGCCGAAGGCCCCAAAAGGCTGATTTCAATCAGCATGAAAAAGAGGACATACCCGCTTCCTTTGCCTTGCTGCTAAGCCCAGTCAGCACTATAATATAGTTAAGCCTTAACTTTAGCGCAAAGGGTAAATTATGCCAGAATTGGAAGAATTACGCGATGCCTTAAGCCGGTACACCGCACCATCAAAAGCTGTAGACTTTTTCCGGAATCTTGGTTATGCTGTGCTTAAGGAGCCATTCCCCTACGACTTAGCCGAGATACCCCCTGGAGTCCAAAAGGCCGTCTGCTCCGTACAGCAAATTTTCTGCAGTGAAGGTGCACCTCAGTTCCGCATCTTTCATGTAGAACTTAGCCAATCATCTATTCGCCGCACTGATATCCGCCGTTTCCTGGAAGCGTTTTACAGACGCTACCCTCAGGGAGAAAACCTTTTCGTCTTTTCCCCAAAGGGCCACTGCGATGACTTGGTCTTTGTATCCCCCCGGCGATTGCTGGACCCTCGTGACCCCAAAAAGGTCCGCCTTTGGCTTCGTATCCTTCAAGTGCAACGAGAGCGACCTTACCGTACCGATTTGGAAGTCCTGGACCGCATTCGCGCCGATGGCCTCCAGGACTCACAGGAAATTTACAAGCGCCACGAAGAAGCTTTTAGCATCCAGAGGGTTACTGAGCAATTCTTCCAGGATTACAGCAAAGCTTTTAAGCAAATTCGGGACTACTTGGTTCACAGCCACCGAAGTAACGGGGCTGAGTGGGCCCGCGATTATACCCACCAGCTGCTCAACCGCATCATGTTCCTATACTTCATCGCTCGCAAGGGATGGCTGCTGGGACCTAATGGAGAACCTGACCGTGACTTCATGCGCCATTTCTGGGAGGCATACCGAGAAAGTGGCTCAAAAGATGCTTTCCACCCCGATTGGCTGGATGTCCTCCTCTTTGAAGCTTTTAACAACCGCTGGCAGAACCGTGCCGAATACCTGCAACGATTTCCTAAATGGCTGGTGCACTCCCTTGCCCAAGCCCCTTTCCTCAACGGTGGCCTTTACACCCGACGTCCAGGATTAGATGATCGCCTGCAGCATCCTCTCCCCGACGACCTCTTTGCCCTCCTTTTTGAGCATTGGATTGATGGAACTTTCCCCGGCCTCTTTGAGCGTTACAACTTTACGGTTGTAGAGAGTAGTCGCTTTGACGAAGAAGTGGCCGTAGACCCCGAAATGCTGGGAATGGTATATGAACGGTTGGTAAATGTGACATTTGAAAGTGGGGATAAGGCTGGGGAAGAAGACCTCCGAGGTGCCGCCGGCATCTTCTATACCCCCCGCACTGAGATTGACCTCATGTGCCGGCTGGCTTTAGTAGACTGGCTTGGAAATCTGGTGAACGCCGACAAGAACCTCCTCTACCAATGGGTCTTCGCCTTCTCTGAAGAGGAGAAACAGGAAGCCGATGGAGCTATTACCCAGCATGGCCTTTGGGAGCGCTTGGATGACCTTGTCCGCCAAGTGCGGGTTTGTGACCCAGCCTGTGGCTCTGGCTCCTTCTTGGTGGGAATGATGCTGGTGCTGGATGACCTACAAAACCGTTGCAACCGCACTTTGGGCCGCAGTGAAACCCCCTACGAACGCCGCAAGCGTATCTTGCAGGACCAGCTCTACGGCGTGGATATAATGGAATGGGCTGTACGCGTGGCTGAGCTCCGCCTCTGGCTGCAGCTGGTGGTGGAGACAGAGCTACAGTGGTGGGAAATGAAGGCCCGCCCCCTTCTACCCAACCTCAACCTGAAACTACGACCGGGGGACAGCCTACTGCAAACCCTGGGAGACCTGGACCTTAGCCCCTTCCGCCGGGGAGAGCTGAACATCCCAGCGCACCTCAAGGGCCGCCTCACGCAGCTCATAGGCAAAAAGCGACGCTTCTTCCAAGGAGAGGAACCCAACCTTACCGAAGAAATGCTCCGAAAAGAGGAATATAACCTCTTCCAAGACATCCTGAGACACCGGCTCCACGATTTGCAAAACCGCCTTGTTGAGAAACGCCGCCAGTTAGAGAAAATCACCCAGGCTTCACTCCCCGGAACCTCAATCCAATCGTTGGATGCAAGCTCTCAGAGCCGCTTGGAGTTAGAAGAGGAAATCCGGGAGCTGGAAGAAGAGCTGGAACGTCTCCGGCAGGCTCAGAATGCTCTTACCCCAGACCGCCCACCGCCTTTCGTTTGGGACATGGCCTTCGTGGAAATATTTGAAGATGAAAATCCAGGCTTTGACATCGTCATCGGCAACCCGCCCTACGTGCGCCAGGAGAGGATCCGGGATTACCTGGGGCGCTTCGGGCGCGAGGAGTATCTCCGGCGCCTCAACGAGAGCCTGCGGGCCATCTACCCGGACTTCATGGGGAAGACCCGCAAGATCAGCGGGCGGGCCGATTACTACGTGTATTTCTACCTGCACGCCCTCTCCCTTCTAGCGGATAAGGGCACCTTCTGCTTCATCACCTCCAACTCCTGGCTGGACGTGGACTTCGGCAAGGACCTGCAAGAGTTCTTCCTCCGCTTCGGGGAGCTCAAGATGGGCATTGACAACCGGGCCAAGCGCAGCTTCGCCCAGGGGGACGGGGACACGGGG
>CAZPWR010000158.1:0-3456 GCA_964590555.1 uncultured Anaerolineae bacterium
GAGCTTTTCTCAATGAACTTCGGGTAATCGTCGGGGGTGCTGGCTCCGGTGCAGCGGGGTTCCCCCCTGGCCGGGGCGGGCTTGAGGATTGTGGCGGCATCCAGTGCTCCCATGGCTCCGCCCGCCCCCACGATGGTGTGGATTTCGTCTATGAAGAGGATAATTTTCCCCTTGGAGCTGACTATTTCTTGGATAGCGGCCTTGAGGCGCTCTTCAAATTCTCCCCTTAACTTGGTTCCGGCGATCATAGCCCCCAAATCCAGGGAGAGGATTCTCGTGCCGCGGAGGATTTCGGGGACTTCTCCTGCCGCTATCTTCTGGGCTAAGCCTTCTACTATTGCCGTTTTACCTACCCCCGCTTTCCCTATTAGGACGGGGTTGTTCTTTATGCGGCGGCAGAGGACTTGCATTACCCGCATTATCTCCGCTTCACGCCCTATGACTGGGTCAAGTCTACCTTCCATGGCCATTTTCACAAGGTCTTGGCTGAAGCGTTCCAGGATTTTGTATCGGCTTTCCATTTCCGGATCCAGCACCTTTTGGCCCTTGCGCAGTTCTTTTATGGCTTCGTAGATGGCGCCTTTGGTGATGCGATAGCGGGCTAAGAGCCTGGCCGCATGGGAATTGGTCTCACTGGCAATGGCCAGGAAGATGTGCTCAGTTGAGACATACTGGTCTCCCATGCGGGAGGCCTCTTCTTTCGCCAAATCCATTACCCTCTTGAGGCGAGGGGTCATGAAGAGCTGGTTGAAGACGATAGGGCCATAGAAGGCAGGGGTTTGTGGGAGGGACCTCAAAATCTTTTCCAAATCGCTCCTCATTTGGTAGTGGTCCACCCCCATTATCTCCAAGAGCATCGGGACTGCGCCGTCGGATTGCTCAAGGAGGGCAAGGAGCATGTGCTCAGTATCGGCCATGGAGTGGCCGAAGCGTTGGATTATCTCGTGAGTGCGCATCGCTGCTTCTTGCGCTTTTTCGGTAAACTGGTCAAGCTGGAACATATCCTTTAAACCCCCTCTTAGTATCGCAGAAGTGAAGCTATGTATCCGGCTTTAGCTAAATCGTGGTTCCCGCTCAAGGTCACGATTTTCCCCCCTTTCCTGAGGGTTTCGGCCAGGGCATCGTTCAGGATATCAGGCCTTTCCTCAAGGGCAGAAGAGCAGACAGGGCATATCTCAATCCTCTGTGAAGACATGTAACCGCAGTTCGGGCACTTTTTGCCTGGCGCTCTGAACGCAGAGTCCAGAAGCAAAATGTTGACCCGCCCTTCCCTTATGGCATTAAGGGTATCATCAAGGCCCGAAGTGGCCTTGCGGCCTTTTGCTGCTTCCGTCAGGATTTGGCGGACAAGCTCCTCGTTCCGGTCCTTCTCAAACTCTTCTACAAGGCTTACCACCTCTTCTTCCAGCTCAGAGATTGGCACCATTATGTCGGCCGTGAAGGTAGTAGCTATGGCTTCCTGTATGGAGCCGGGGAGGAAATCGGTGAAAGTTTTGACGTTCTCCTCCGTTCCTCCGATTATCACGTAGCTGAACTTTTCCTTATCCCAAAGTTTGGCGAAAGCTTCGGCCGCATTTTTCAGTTGCTGAGCGGCATGTTCATCAATGTGACGTTGGTAGCGGGCTTGGGCCCAGCCACCTTGCTTGTGCTTGCCAGGGATAGTTCCGCTCACTCCTCCGAATTCTTCCAGCTTTCCCATCTGGAAACTGAAGAAGCGGGCTTGCTCTCGGCTTACCAAAATTACGCCGTAGCGTTCGTGCGAGGAAAGCAGATGGACCAGAGGACGGATGTAGGGCTCAGGTAGGACTTGCATCTCATCGTTGAAAGGCTTCGGGGAAGGATAAACGAGCCAAAGGTCCCCCTCGGCACAGGAGAAGACTGCCACCCCTCTGGATTGCCAGTCGTATTCAAGGGAAAAGAAATCCTCTATCTTGCTGAGGTCCTCGGGGTTAGCTTCCTCGGGGGCTTCTTTCAGGAAGTCTTTGAGGACCAGCATGACCTCTTCTTTGAGCCGCTTGGTCATATCGGTATTAAGGTAAAGGCTAACCACAGGGGATTTTGAAGGGACATAGTTCAACAATGGCTCTAACACGGTTACCTCCTCCCGCTCCTTAGTTTAGCCAGCTCTTGGAAAAGCTCTCGCTCCCTTGGGGTAAGGTTCTTTGGGAGCTGGATTTTAACCTTGACATAAAGATCGCCTCTTAGCGAAGGGTTGTGGACTTTGGGCATACCTTGGCCTCTCAGGCGGAAGACTTGCCCGGACTGGGTTTCGGGAGGTATCTTGAGGAGGACTTTCCCCGAGAGGGTTGGGACTTCTACCTCGCCCCCCAGAATGGCAGTATACAAATCCACCGGGATTTCGCAGTAGAGGTCGTCTTCTTCACGGCGGAATATCGGGTGGGGTTGGATGTTGACTTTTAGGTAAAGGTCTTGATAGCCACGGCCGTAGACATATCCCCCAAGGCCGGCTAAGCGTATCCTGGTTCCGTCCTTAACCCCTGGCGGAATCTTAACCTCAACCCGCTGTCCGTCTATTTCCACTATCCTTGTTGTTCCGGTGAAAGCCTCTTCCAAGCTTATGGTTACCGTGGCCTCTTCTTCTCGGGTGGCCGTTCGGAAGCGTTCCCCGAGGCCGAAATCACTGAAGAAGGTTTTGAAGAAATCGCCTAATAAGTCCTCAAGGGTTCTAAATTCCACCCGGAAAGTCCCTTCGGGCCAACCTTGGCCGTACCAGCGGCCCCAATCAAAGCTTTCAGGGGAGCCGCCCATCCTCTGCCACTGCCACCAGCTTTCCCGCATAGCATCGTATTTGCGGCGCTTTTCCGGGTCGGAAAGGACCTCGTAGGCCTCGTTTATCTCTTTAAACTTGGCCTCGGCCTCTTTGTTTCCCGGATTCATGTCCGGGTGATATTGCCTGGCCAAGCGCCTATAAGCCTTCTTTATCTCCTCCAGGGAAGCGTTCTTGTCCACCCCAAGGATTTTGTAGTAATCCTTGAACTCCATAAAGCCCTCCTTCCAATTCCCATTATAGCACCGAGCCTGGCCCATGTCAATGGGGGTGGGCATTAACTGGGGTAAATTTTGACAATAAGGATAAAGTTTGCTATTATTTCGCTAGCTGCTTTCCCAGACCTACAAAATTAGGAGGTGTGCTATGCGTAAGATGACCAAAGCCAATCTGGAAAGTGCCTTTGCTGGCGAAAGCCAAGCCCACATGAAGTACCTCATATTTGCAGAGCAAGCGGAGAAGGAGAAATTCCCCAATGTAGCTCGCCTCTTCCGTGCCATCGCCTTTGCTGAGCAGGTCCATGCCACCAATCATCTGAAAGTTCTGGGAGGGATTGGGCAGACTGCCGAAAACCTGGCCACGGCTATTGGGGGCGAGACTTATGAGGTAGAAGAAATGTACCCAGCCTTCCGTGCTGTCGCTGAACTCCAAGAGGAAAAGAACGCTGT
>CAZPWR010000159.1:0-9513 GCA_964590555.1 uncultured Anaerolineae bacterium
GACTGTCATCTCAATCTCCAAGTCAACCTCATCGGAATCAGCGGTCAAGAGGTATTGTTCGGGGTTGACGATTTCCACGTAGGGAGGACATTCCAGATCCCCGGCGGTGAACTCGCCAGCCCTGGTTACTAACATCCTAAGCTTGGCCGAATCTTCCCCGTGAAGCTTCAGCCTTATTTTCTTCACGTTGAGGATTAGCTCCAGCATTGTCTCCTTGCAATGGGGGATTGGGGCAAATTCGTGGTAAATCCCGCTCACCCTTATGGATGTGACCGCAGCCCCCGGGATGGAAGAAAGGAGCACCCTCCTAAGGGCATTGCCTATGGTCGTTCCAAAGCCCCTTTCCAGATAGCCTATGGAAAATTTGGCGTAATTCCTGGCTTCAGCTAAACATTCAACTTTGGGTAAAATCTTCTCCAATTTGCCCTCCCCTCTTCACTACCGAGAATAGAATTCCACTACCAGCTGCTCATTGATAGGCACGTCGGTTATGTCTTCTCGCCTCGGTATCTCTAACACCTTACCGGTCATGGTCAATGGGTCCAGGCTCAGCCAAGGGGGAACATTTGTCTGAGCCAAGCTTTCAGCCAAAGCCTTGAAGTAAGGCTTATCCCGGCTCTCTTCTTTCACAGCAATTATGTCCCCCGGCTTCACAAGGTAAGAAGGTATATCAACCTTGCGGCCGTTCACGGTAAAATGGCCGTGGTTTACCAATTGGCGAGCCTGAGCCCGAGAAGAAGCAAATCCGAGCCTGTAAACGACGTTGTCCAACCGCCGTTCAAGTATGGTGATGAGGGTTGGCCCTGTCATCCCTTTGGCTTTGGAGGCCATCTCAAAGTAACGGCGGAACTGGCGTTCCATAACCCCGTAGATGCGGCGGAGCTTCTGCTTTTCCCTCAACCTAAGCCCGTAGTCGGAAAGCTTAGTCCTGCGCTTTTCAGGGCCATGCATCCCAGGGGGATATGGACGCCTTTCCATGGCGCACTTGGAAGTGTAACAACGCTCACCTTTAAGGAAAAGCTTTGTCCCTTCCCTTCGGCATATCCTACAAACTGGACCTGTATACCTTGCCATTACACCCTCCTCCGCTTAGGTGGTCTGCACCCGTTGTGAGGGATAGGGGTAACATCAGCTATGGACCGGATTTTAAGGCCGACGGTCTGGAAAGCCCTTATGGCCGCTTCCCGACCCGGCCCCGGCCCTTTGATGAGAACATCAAGTTCTTTTATGCCCAATTGTTTGGCTTGCTCGGCCACCCTCTGGGCTGCCATCTGAGCAGCGTAAGGTGTGCTCTTCTTAGAGCCCCTGAAGCCCAATGTGCCAGGGCTGCCCCAAAGGATGGTGTTTCCTTGGTGGTCGGTTATGGTGATGATGGTGTTGTTGAAGGTGGCCTGGACATGAGCCTGGGCCACAGGTGGTATCTTCTTTTCCTTCTTTTTGGCCTTCCTTGCCTTTCTCTGCGCCATATTCCCTCCTCATGCTTAATCTTTAACGTCATTACGATGGTGCAATGCAACCCTCCGACGACTGAAGATTGCTCCGCCTCCTTCAAGGGCTCACAATGAGCCGAACGTCATTGCGCGGCGACACAAGTCGCCGAAGCAATCCCCCACCCCGCAAGGAAATTGCTTCGCGGGCAAAGCAGCGCTTCGCGACTACTTCTTCTTGGCGCCGCGCTTGCGCCCACGGCCAGCTACGGTCTTGCGTGGCCCCCTCTTGGTCCGAGCGTTGGTCCTGGTGCGCTGACCCCGCACCGGGAGGTTGCGCTTGTGGCGTATTCCCCTGTAGCAGCCTATGTCTATAAGGCGCTTTATGTTCATCGCCACTTCTCGGCGGAGGTCTCCTTCCACCTTGAGGTTCTTCTCAATGTATTCACGAATGCGGCTTATTTCTTCCTCGGTAAGGTCCTTAACCCGGGTATTGGGGTTCACACCAGTCTCCAAAAGGATTCTCTGGCTTGTGGGAAGGCCTATACCGTAGATGTAGGTCAGGGCCACCTCCACCCGCTTATCCTTTGGCAAATCAACGCCAGCTATACGAGCCATTCTTCATACCTCCTATTTGCCTTGCCTTTGCTTGTGTTTGGGATTCTCGCAAATTACCCTCACAACCCCACGGCGCCTTATTATCTTGCATTTGGCGCAACGACGCTTAACCGAAGGACGCACTTTCATCTTAAACACCCCCTTTAAAGCTTAGTGAGGATTTCGGCTTCACCATCGGTTATGACGATGGTATGTTCAAAGTGGGCCGCTAAGGATTTATCCTTCGTGACCACAGTCCAGCCATCAGGTAGCACTTCTACTTCCCAAGAACCAGCTACCACCATCGGCTCTAAAGCCAAAGTCATGCCCGGTTTTAAAAGAACTCCTTTCCCAGGCGTGCCTACGTTCGGAACCTGGGGTTCTTCATGCATATTACGGCCTATGCCATGGCCGGTGTATTCCCTAACCACGTTAAAACCGTGTTTTTCGGCATAGCTCTGGATGGCCCAAGAAATATCTCCCAACCGATTTCCGGCCTTAGCAGCAGATATCGCTGCCTCCAGGGCCCCTTTGGTCACCTCTATGAGCTTCTTAGCTTCCTCCGTTACCCTACCAATCCCAATGGTTATGGCTGCATCGCCGTGGTAGCCTTTGTAAATTACCCCTACATCTATGCTCACTACGTCGCCTTCCTTAAGTATGCGCTTCGGATTCGGAATTCCGTGCACTACTTCTTCGTTTACCGATACGCAGATGGAAGCCGGGTAGCCTCGGTAACCTTTGAAGGAGGGGATGGCCTTATTCTTGCGGATGACTTCCTCGGCCCATTTCTCCAACTGAGCTGTTGACACCCCCTCCTTAGCCTTCTCGGCCAGGACAGCTAAGGTTAAAGCAACTATTTTCCCGGCCTCCCGCATTAACTCAATCTCCCTTGGCGATTTAAGGACAATCATTTTGCCCTGATTCTCTGGCTTTCTCTATAAGGCTTATGAGCTCTTGGTGGATTTCCTCTATAGCCCTTTCCCCATCTACTTCTCGCAGGAGGCCGGCTTCACGGTAATACTCTATGAGAGGGGCCGTCTGGGCAAAGTAGACTTCCAGACGGCGCCGCGCCGTTTCGGGCTTATCATCTTCACGCTGGTAAAGTTCCCCGCCACATAGATCGCATTTTTTATCATCCTTAGGCGGGTTGTAGACCATGTGGTAAACCGCTTGGCAGCTCCGGCATATCCACCTTCCGGAAAGCCTCTCCAAAAGCTTCTCTAAGGAGACTTTCAGGTAAGGAACCAAAGCTATGGCTTTGCCTTCTTTGGCTAAAGCTTCATCCAAGGCCTTTGCTTGCTCCGGGGTGCGAGGGAAGCCGTCAAGAAGGGCACCTTTTCGGCAATCGGCCATGGAAAGCCGCTCCAGGATTAGTTTAATCATGACTTCATCCGGGACAAGCTCACCCTTATCCATGTAGCTCTTGGCCAACCGCCCCAGCTCCGACCCTTTAGCCACGGCTTCCCTCAGCATATCCCCCGAAGAGATGCGAGGGATACCAAGCTTTTTTTCCAGCAAGGCGGCCTGGGTCCCCTTTCCCGCTCCAGGTGCGCCTATCAGGACAATGTAAAGAGGCCTCTCAGTCATGCTCTGTCACCTTCGCAGAAATCCCTCGTAATGGCGCATGATTAGCTGGGCCTCAAGCTGCCTCATAGTGTCTATGACCACACCGACCACTATCAGGAGACCAGCGCTGGTGAGAAGCATGATTTGAGTTTCAGTTACATCCCTGACTATCCAAGGCAGGATGGCTACCAGGCCCAAGAACAGAGCGCCAGCAAAAGTAATGCGCTGGATAACCTTGTTGAGGTACTCCTCAGTGGTTTTGCCCGGCCGAATCCCTGGGATGAAGCCCCCTTGCTTCTGGAGGAACTCGGCCAAGTTTTGCTGCTTGAAGATAACATCGGTGTAAAAGTAGGTAAAAGCTACCACCAGGAAGAAGTAAGTAATCCAGTAAAAGTTGCTCCTTGGGTCAAATGCTTTGGTCATGCTGGCCGCTATGCTAGCTAACACCTTGTTGGGAGCGTAGACCATATAGCTGGAGATGGTTCCCGGAAGGAGGAGGAAGCTTTGGGCAAAGATAAGGGGTATCATCCCCGCCGAGTTCACCCTCAAGGGGATGTGGCTCCCTTGCCCGCCTACCACCAGAACCCTGTTGCCCCTTATAGCCCTCACCCGTCGGCCGTATTGGACCGGTATCCTCCTCTGGGCTTCCTGGATGTAAACGATAGCTGCAATTGTTATGCCCGTAATAATCAAGAAGATGATGAGGTCGGTGGGCTTGCTCATGAGTATCCTTCCAACCCTTAGGGGAACCTGCGCCACTATACCGCTGAAGATTATGAGCGAAATCCCGTTCCCTATGCCTTTCTCATCTATGAGCTCGCCAAGCCACACAGCAAAAATGGTTCCCGCGGTCAAGGTGGAGATAGTAGCTATAGTGGGCAAAAGGGTTGCAGGGGAAAAGCCAAAGTTGGCCAGGACCCCTTCCCTTGCCAAAAGCGTCCCTTGCCCCAGAGCCTGAAGGGCAGCCAAAGGGACTGTAAGCCAGTGAGTGTAAACTTCAATCTTACGCCTCCCCTCCTCTCCCTCTTCCTTCAACAACCTCTCCAATTGGGGGATGAGGGGGATGAGTAGCTGCATCACAATGGAAGCAGTTATGTAGGGGTAAACACCCATAGCGATGATGGAGAAGCTGGACATGGCTCCACCGGAGAACATGTCCAAGAAGCCCAAAAGCTGGCTTGCCTCAAAGAGCTTCTTTATCGCTACGGCATCTACCCCTGGCACCGGTATGTGAGCTATGAGCCTATAGAGAGCAATTATCCCAAAGGTGAAGAGAATCCTTTTCCGCAGGTCCGGGAAACGGAAAGCGTTCTTGACAGCCTGAAGCATGCCTACCTCCCTTTCAAGGGGAGCACTTCAACAGTGCCGCCTGCGGCCAAGATTTTTTCCTTAGCTTTCTGGGAGAAACGATGGGCTTTCACCACCAGAGGCCGGTCTATATCGCCCTTAGCCAAGATAACCACAGGCTCATCCTCTGATTTTATGATTCCGGCCTCGGCAAGAACCGCAGGGGTAACTTCGGCCCCGGCCGGGAACTTGGCGAGCTTCTCCAGATTGACAGGGGTGTAATAGACTTTGAAGATGTTAGTGAAACCGCGCTTGTGGGGGAGCCTCCGCACCAGAGGAAGCTGACCACCCTCAAAGTATGGTGGCATCTTCCCCCCAGAGCGCGCATTCTGCCCTTTTCTACCTCTTCCGCAATAAGTCCCGTGGCCAGAACCATTGCCTCGGCCTACTCTTTTGCGCCTGTGCTTCGCCCCCTCAGGGGGTCGCAAATCGTGAAGCTTCATGGCACCTCCTCCACTTTGACCAAATGGGAAACTTTCTTAACCATACCCAGTATAACCGGAGTGTTTTCCTTTTCCACCGTCTGCCAAAGCCTCTTAAGACCCAAAGCCTTTAGGGTCT
This sequence comes from uncultured Anaerolineae bacterium, assembly GCA_964590555.1. Taxonomy (GTDB): domain Bacteria; phylum Chloroflexota; class Anaerolineae; order SpSt-600; family SpSt-600; genus SpSt-600. The sequence goes on from CAZPWR010000159.1 coordinate 5,502, forward strand.
CCTTTTGCTCACGGGAGTAACCTATAGGGCTTTTGACCAAAGTTATTCGGATTTTACCGTTGCTGCCTTTCATCTTGTGCCCTCCTCATCCAGAAAGGCAAGACTTCCTCCAGAGGTTTCCCCCTCCTTCTGGCCTCTTCAGCGGGGTCCTTTAGCTGCATCAGGGCAGCAAGGGTGGCTTTGACCAAGTTTATGGGCTGAGTGCTGCCGAAAGCTTTGCTCAAGACATCTTTCACCCCTGCCGCCTCCAAGACCGCTCGGACGGGGCCACCGGCAATTACCCCAGTGCCTGGAGAAGCAGGCTTTAAAAGGACTTTGCTGGAGGCAAACTTGGCCATGACTGGATGGGGTATGGTAGAGCCCAAGATGTTAACCTTGACCATGCTGCGCCTGGCCTTCTCCAGAGCCTTCCGGATAGCTTCCGGAACTTCGGTGGCTTTCCCCATCCCTATGCCCACGCGGCCTTTGTTATCGCCAACCACCACCAAAGCCCTGAAGTGGAAGCGTCGGCCTCCTTTCATCATCTTAGCCGTGCGCTTTATCTCTATCACCCTCTCATCCAGCTCTTCCACCCCAAAGGGCCTGAGTTCTTCCAGCTCCATATCTCAATCCTCCCGTTAGAATTCCAGCCCACCCTTACGGGCACCTTCAGCCAAGGCCTTCACCCGGCCGTGGTACTTATATCCACCACGGTCAAAGGCCACCTTAGTAATCCCCTTGGCCAGAGCTTTTTGAGCCAAGAGAAGCCCCACTTCCCGGGCCTGCTCAGTTTTGGTCTTGCCTTTTATCTTCTCCCTTAGAGCAGGGTCCAAGGTTGAAGCAGCCACTAAAGTGTGCCCGATGGTATCGTCAATGATTTGGGCATAAATATGCTTAAGGCTCCGGAAAACGCACAAGCGTGGGCGCTCAGGAGTGCCGAAGATTTTCTTGCGCACACGTCTGTGGCGCCTCTTGCGAGCTTCGGCCCTATCCTTCTCCCAGCTCACTTCTTACCTCCTTTGCCAATCTTTCCAGCCTTACCTTCCTTGCGGCGGATCTGCTCGCCAGCATACCTTATGCCCTTGCCCTTGTAAGGCTCCGGAGGGCGAACCCTCCGAATCCGGGCCGCCATCTCCCCCACCAACTCTTTGTCTATCCCCTGAACTGTTATCTCGCGGCCACCTTTGTCTACCACAAAGTTTATTCCGGGCAAGGGCTGAATTCTAACTGGGTGGGAATACCCAACCCAGAGCACCAGGTCTTTCCCCTGAAGCTCAGCCTTATAGCCTACCCCTTCGATCTCCAATTTCTTTTCAAAGCCCTTGGTCACCCCTTCTACCATGTTAGCCAGAAGGGCCCTGGTAAGGCCGTGAAAGGCCTTGTGGCGGCGGTGATCGCTTACCCTGCCCACAACGATTTGTCCATCCTTGACGGCCACAGTAACCCCTTCGGGGAAGGTCCTGGTGAGCTCGCCCTTAGGACCTTTCACGGTAACGGTGAGGTTGTCTATCTTTACTTCCACCCCTGGCGGGATGGGGATTGGTTTGCGCCCTATCCTTGACACGGCTAACCTCCTCCTACCATACGTAACATATTACTTCGCCCCCAACCCTCAGGCGGCGCGCTTGCTTATCGGTTATAACCCCTTTGGGGGTAGAAAGGATGGCTATGCCCATTCCGCTCAGAACCCTCGGAATCTCCTTCCTCCCCACGTAAATCCTCCTTCCGGGTTTGCTCACCCTCTTAAGGCCTGTGATGACTGGCTTGCCATTTTCGTCGTATTTTAGGGTTATAACTATCATGGGCTGGGGCTTGTCCTTCGTAACCACAAAGTCTTCAATGTAACCTTCGTCTTTGAGAACACGGGCTATAGCCACTTTTATCTTGGAGCCAGGGATTTTAACCTCTTTATGCCTGGCCATAAGGGCATTTCTTATGCGAGTAAGCATATCGGCGATGGGATCGGTCATTACCATAGTGCTAAACCTCCTCACCAGCTGGCCTTAGTCACCCCTGGGATGAGACCTTCAAGGGCGAGCTTCCGGAAACAGATGCGGCACAGTTTAAAGCGCCGCATGTAACCCCTCGGCCTACCACACAGCTCACAGCGGTTTCTAACCCTGACCTTGTATTTTCGGCGCATTTCCCGATATTTCATGCATTTTCTGGCCATTATCCCCTCCTGAAAGGCATCCCCAGGAGCTCTAAAAGCCTTTTGGCTTCCTGGTCCGTTTTTGCCGTAGTGACAATGGTTATTTCCATGCCCCGAACTTTGTCAATCTTGGTGTAATCAATTTCAGGCCAGACCAACTGTTCCCTAAGGCCCAAGGTGTAATTCCCACGCCCGTCAAAAGAATCCGGCGGAACACCTTTAAAGTCCCTCTGGCGTGGGAGAGCGACGTTGAAGAGTCGGTCCAAAAAGTAATACATCCTATCACCCCGCAGAGTTACTTTGACCCCTATGGGGGTACCAGCCCTAAGTTTGAAGGCAGCGATGGATTTCTTAGCCTTGCGCACGATGGGCTTCTGGCCGGTTATGGTGGCCAGGTCCTGCATCGCCGCATCTATAGCCTTGGGGTTCTGAACCGCTTCCCCCACTCCCACATTCACTACCACTTTCACCAGACGTGGAACCTGCATGACGTTCTTATAGCCAAATTCTTGCATCATTGTCGGTATTACGTGATTGATATAGCGCTCCTTCAACCTGGGAATTGCCTTAGCCATGACCCCTCCTAAACCCTCAGTCAATCAGTTCTCCACAGCGCTTGCAGAACCGGGATTTGGTTCCGTCCTCAAAGACTTTGAACCCAACCCTGGTGGGCTTATCGCACTTAGGGCAAACAAGGGCTACGTTGGAAATATGAATTGGGGCTTCCACTTCAATTATCCCGTACTGGGTTCGGATTTCCGGAAGACGGCGTTGGTGCTTTTTCACCAAGTTCACTCCTGAGACTATAACCCGCACATCATTTGGATCGCGGGTGCCATCCCTCCTCTTGCCAATGATTACTTTTTGGACGGTCCCGCGCTTTCCTTTTTCATCGCCTTCTATAACTTCAACGGTATCGCCTTTCTTTATCTTCCTCATTTTGCCTCCTTTAGACCACTTCGGGAGCCAGGGAGATGATTTTCATGAAGCCTTTGCTCCTCAGTTCGCGGGCCACCGGGCCGAAAATCCTGGTCCCCTTTGGATTGTTGTTCTCGTCAATTATAACTGCGGCATTATCGTCAAAACGAATGTAAGAGCCATCAGGCCGCCGGTATTCCTTGGCGGTCCTTACAATAACTGCCCTCACCACATCTCCTTTTTCCACCTGGGCATCAGGGGTTGCCTCTTTAACCGAGGCGATGATGACATCCCCTATGCGGCCGTATTTCTTGGCCGAACCGCCAAGGACCCGAATGCATAGTATTTCCTTAGCTCCAGTATTATCGGCTACGACGAGGCGAGTTTCCTGCTGTATCATTTTTTAACCCTCCATCAAGCCTGTGCTCTCTCAAGTATTTCCACAACCACCCATCTTTTCCTTCGGCTTATCGGCCTTGATTCTATTATGCGCACCAGGTCCCCAACACGGCATTCGTTTTTGGGGTCATGGGCCATGAATTTCTTGCTCACGGTTATGACTTTGCCGTAGAGGGGGTGGCGCTTGGTGCGCTCTACTCTCACCACTACGGTCTTATCCATCTTATCGCTTACAACGCGTCCGACCAGCTTCTTGCGCCGCTCTCTCATTTAGCCCTCCTTGGATGGATAGATGCCAAGTTCCCTTTCCCTCAAGATAGTCTTGAGGCGAGCGATGTCCAGGCGCACTTCTTTGAAGCGGGCAGTATTCTTGGCCTGCCCAATGGCCTTCTGGAAGCGGAGGTTGAAAAGTTCGCGGTAAAGCTCTTCAATTTTAGCCTTGATTTCTTCATCGCTCATTTCCCTTATATCTTGAGGCCTCATAACCTAAACCTCCTTAACCAGTTCAGCTCGCTTAACTATTTGGGTTTTAATGGGCAGCTTATGGGCAGCAAGCCGGAAGGC
>CAZPWR010000160.1:0-3553 GCA_964590555.1 uncultured Anaerolineae bacterium
GTCCATTGGTATCGGGGCAAATGGTGACGGCTAAGATGGGTCACAAGCTTTGTCCCCAAACTCCCTTTATCCCGGATGTCCTTAGTATCTACTTGGAAGAAGGATAGGGGCTCTTGAGTTTCCCAGGCCCAAAAGGCGGGATAAACACTTTTTCCTTTCAAGCCCATAACGGCGTAATATGTGGCGGATGGTGTGAGGTATATTGCCAGCCTTTTTCGGCCTAATCCTGTTTCTTTGCGAGCTTTTAAAACCAACTCTTCAATCTCCTTTGGTGTTTGGCGAGGGGAATTGTAAGGGAGACGGGAGCGGTCTTTAAGCCCCTCTTCTTTACCCATTTTCTTACCACATTGCGGGAGGTATGCCAAAGGCGAGAGGTAGCACTTATGCTTCCCGTCTTTTTATATGTTTCCACCAAATGTTTTCTTGCCTCTATTCGGTTCATATGGCATAAGGTCTGCCATAGGTGGGGCTCCTCCTTTTTGATTTTCTCCCACAATCTTTTTAAGGGGGAAGCCCCACCTTTTGTCAAGATTGCTTCCATTACCTGGTAACGATCTCTTGGCGCAAGTGCTACCCAAATTTGACATTAGGCATCTTGTGTGGTATATAACTATATTGAACACTACTGCGATGTTGCAGTGTTTTAAAATTTGAGAGGACCGCAGGCTGAATTAAGTTACTCCCGAAGGAGGGAGAAAGATGAGCTTGGTAATAGTCCTAATAGCCATTGTAGTTGTGGCTCTTGCTTACGGCTGGTATGCCCGCACTATTGACCGGAAAATAATCCAGCCTGACCCCAAGAAGGCAACCCCGGCTAAGATGTACATGGACGGGGTAGATTTCATCCCGGCCAGCCGTAACGTGCTTTTCGGCTATCAGTTCAAGTCCATTGCCGCCCTTGGCCCAATCCTTGGCCCCATTATCGCCCTGCAATGGGGATGGCTCCCTGCGCTCCTGTGGATCCTGCTTGGCACTTCCTTCATCGGCTGGGTCCAGGATTACAGCAGCATAATCATGGGGGTTAGGGAAGAAGGCCAGACCATGGGCGCCCTTTCCTACAGGCTTATTTCCCCTGCTGCAAGGACTCTACTGCTTGTTTACATCTACTTCTACCTCCTGATGATAATGGGCGCTTTCGGAATCCAGGTAGGCTTCGTCCTCCTCACCAACCCGGCTGTACCTCTGGGTGTTATCATCGTGTGCTTGGCTGGCTTGCTCATGGGCCAGATGCTCTACCGCTGGAAGCAGGATATAATCCTAACCACCGTGGTCACAGTGATAATTGCTTTCGTGGGCATCTGGCTTGGAACTCTTCCTCCAGTCAAGAACTTCTTTAGCATCCTTTATGGCACGGTAGGAGGAGCCAAGAGCCCTATCCTCTTCCTCCAGGTAACTCGTGCTGGATTTATCGGTAGCTTGATGGTCCTGATTTTCTGCTACCTTGGTTCCGTTCTCCCCATTTGGCGCTGGGCTCAGCCAATTAACTACGTGGCGTTCTGGGTAGTGCTCTTGGGCGTTTTGGGTGGAGTCATTGGCTTGCTGATTGGTCGCCCTGGCCTTGGGGACTTCCCAACCTTCACCGGCTTTATTAGCCCGACGAAGCTACCCCTCTGGCCTATGCTCTTTGTGACTATAGCTTGCGGAGCCATCTCCGGCTGGCACTCCTTGGTGGGCACTTCGGGCACTGCTCGCCAGCTTGAGAAGGAGGTGGATGCTCTGCCGGTGGGCGGTGGGGCCATGTTCCTTGAGATGTTCTTCGCAGTAATGGCTTTCCTTGCCGGGACTGCCGCCTTCGGCTCCTTCAAGGGCTACCAAGATGCAGGCGGATGGGGAGCTCCGGCAAGGGTTTTCGCCACTGGCCTCTCTAACTTCTTGAACTACTGGGGGATTGATGCCCTCCTGGGCAAGGGCTTTGGGGTGGCTTATGGCTCTGTCTTCCTCTGCCTCATGGCCCTGACCATCATGCACCTGGTGGTCCGCTTCATGAGGGTGGCCAGCGCTGAGCTCCTCGGCGACCGGTTCCCCATCCTCAAGAACGTGCATGTAGGAACTATCATCGCTCTGCTCTTCACCATCTTCTTCATCTGGTTTGCTCCCTTCATCCAGATTTGGGGCATCTTCGGTGGAGCCAACCAGCTCATGGCTGCCCTGGCCCTCCTCCTCATCACCATGTGGCTTAGGTACAGGGGCAAGAACTATCAGTGGACGTTCTGGCCATTTGTGTTCATGTATGTTACCACCGTCGCATCCCTCTTCTACTCAGCCTACAGGGCTTTTGCCATCGCCTTGCCTGCGGCTAAGACCTGGGATGCTCGGGTGGCCCAGATAACCATAGGGATTTGCGCCATAATCTTGGTGGTTGCTGGGCTCTATCTGGGCTGGGAGGCCCTGCAGGCTGTAAGGAGGGTTAAGCCAGAAGTCGCCAAAGCATCCGAGTAAAAACTAAAAAGCCTGCGGTCCACGGTGCCGGGTGCTCTCAAAGGGTGCCCGGCACCTTTTTTGAGGAGGAAGCTATGGAGCCATTGCGGATTGAAGTCATAGCTCCAATACTGGAAAGCTATGGGCTCTGCGTTTCCTGCCATGTCCTTATGAAGGAAGCAGGGCTTGGAGGGGAAGGCCCCGATTACCCCCAGGAATGGAAAGAGGATTTCCGCCGCTTAGTGGATTGGGTTCTCTCTCTTTCCAAATCCTATGGCGATAAAGTCTTCATCGTGCTCATAGACCCACGGTCTCTCCAAGGATTTTGGAGATGCATTCGCTACCGGGTAACACGCTACCCAAGTTTTATAATCCAAGGGAAGAAGTATTACGTGGGTTGGGACAGGGAAGCATTGCGCCGGGTGATTGATTCCTTCCTCGGCCATTCTTGAGGCCACGCTGCCGCAGAACAGGGCGCAAGGAGTGCCACAGGCTTCCAATCCCTACGTAGCCAAATCCTCCAGCGTAAAGCAAAAAGAACGGGATGGACCAATAAAATCCTTTGAGCCAAGCTATTATTATTGCCGCCAGCGCATAGGAAGCAATTAAAATCTCGCCCAAAGCCACTTTCTCTTCCTTGATGGCATAGGGGTTGCTTTCCCAGTCACCCTCTTTGCGGTAGAGGCGAAACTTCGGGGTCCTTTCAAATTCCCCTCCGTTTTTGAGCAAAGCTTCGGCAACGGCTATGGTGTTATTGAGGGCTATCCCAACCCCCATTAGAGCCAAGAGGGGGAAGAACAGCATCTCTCTTAGGCTTTTCTCTGAACCCCTAAGCAGTGCCACTAAATAGACCAGCGGAGGGCCGAAGCTGGCAATCATGAGGTAAGATAGAGGGAGGTGGATTTTCACTCCACGGAGCATAAGCGGGATGGTCAGGAGCAAAGATAGGAGCATCAAGGGGTGAACTAAGTAATTGCTCAAGTGCAATAGGGCTTCAAACTTGTGGAAAGCAGGCCTTGAGGAGCGGAGAACAGCTGGTGCAAGCTTTAGAAGGCATTGGATTGAGCCTTTGGCCCACCTCTTCTGCTGGTTCTTGAAGGCATTCAATTGGGGTGGGATTTCGGCTGGGACAACG
>CAZPWR010000161.1:0-2641 GCA_964590555.1 uncultured Anaerolineae bacterium
CGGCTTATATCCACTATGCGTCCGTCAATTATCACGCTGGTATCCAAGAGGATGCAATTCTCGGAGGGTAATGGGTCGCCTTTAAGGGCGAAGCGTGACCCCAGGAGGCGCAAGAGGTCGTTCTGGCGGATTATCGCCACCATTACGGCGAAGGAAGTGACGATAAGGGTAGCGATGGAGGGGAGAATTTTCCCCAGGGGGTTGGGCAAGAAGGAAATGGGTATAGAAAGTAGGGCCGAAATCAGAAGTCCCAAGACAAACCCGATGAACCCGGCTATGAGGTTCCGGGCTGGCAATATTTTTACCCTTTCTTTTACCCACCGGAAAGGGTATATTGTAATCCACGGGGCTATAACGAAGCCCAGCGCTCCTGAGGCCAGGGAAAGGCTTAGGATGTAACGGAAAGACTGGTCAAAGAAGCCGCCGGCTAAAAAAGTCCCAATCTGCCAACCGATGAAGCCAAAGATAATCAATCCCAAAAAGCGCAAGAGAATCATCATAATCCACCTCCTTTTCTCAACAGGGCCGGGAAAGGAGGCGCTGGCGGAAAGCTTCGTAGAGGATTATTCCAGCAGCTACAGCGGCGTTCAAGGATTCAATCGGCCTTGCCATGGGGATGGAAACAATTTGGTGAGCCAACTGGCGGGCTTCTCCGGTAGCCCCTCTTGCCTCACCTCCTATTACCAGGACCGAAGGGACCGTCCAATCCACTGCGAAGTATGGCACTGACCCTTGCGGGTCGGCCAGGAGGATTTGTTTACCCTGGAGGAGGCTTTTGAGCTCTTCCCAAGGAGCATTGGGTTTCAGGGGGATGTAGAAGTGAGCGCCCATCGCTGCCCGCACTGCTTTCGGGTTGAAGGGGTCGGCGGAGCCGGGGGTTGTGGCTAAGAAAGCCGCCCCTACGGCCGCGGCGGTGCGCATCACTGCTCCCAGATTTTCGGGGTTCTGGACCCCATCCAGGACCACGGCCAATTCCCAAGCTTCCGGGAGCGGAAGCTCCGGGAAAGGAAAAACAGCCACTATACCTTGAGGGGTTACGGTGGAAGAAATGGCCTTTATTATTGCCTCTGGCACTTGATAACACGGAGCCTCTTCCAGGGGCAGAACTTCCGTGTGGGCAAAATTCTCCGAATAGAAGACAAAGACAGGCTTAAATCCTGCACCAATAGCTTCTCTTATTATCCGGACCCCTTCTACCAAGAAAAGCCTGTGCTTCCATCGCCCTTTGCGGGTCAAGAGGGAGCGAGCGAGCTTAACCCTCTCGTTCTTTAGGCTTTTTATCACCCCACCTTCCCAGCCCTTTTCAACTGTTAAAGAGCAGCTTTAGCCACCTCTACCAACTTAGCGAAAGCCCCCTGGTCTCTTACAGCCATTTCGGCCAAGATTTTCCTGTTGACCTCAACTCCTGCTTTGCGCAGGCCAGAGATGAACTTTCCGTAAGTCAAGCCATGGGCCCTTGCCGCAGCGTTAATCCTTACAATCCAGAGGCGTCGGAAGTCCCTCTTACGCTCCCTTCGGTCCTTATAGGCATAGGCGAGGGATTTCATCATAGCCTCATGGGCCCGCTTAAAGAGGGCATGCCTTGCCCCGAACTGGCCTTTGGTAAGCTTAAGGACCCTTTTGTGGCGCCTTCTTGTTACAACTCCTCCCTTTACCCTCACTTCAAACCCTCCTTAATCAAGGTAAGGTGCAAGGCGGCGGACCTTCTTCTTATCGCCCTTGCAGGTAACTTCTAACATTTCAGAGAACAAAGCCTTCGCCCTGGCCGATTTCTTCCGGCGCAGGTGGCTCTTGCCCTGCTTTGTCCTCAAAATTTTACCTTTGCCTGTAATTTTAAATCGTTTTGCTGTAGCCTTATGAGTCTTAAGCTTCGGCACTTTCCCACCTCCTCACTTTGATGCCAAAATCATCACCAAACTTCTTCCATCGGACTGGGGTTTTTGGTCTATTTTAGCTATATCCGATAATCCAGCCATTATCCTTTCCAAGAGCCTGAGGGCGAGCTCTGGGTGGTCCACCTCTCGCCCTTTAAAGAGCACTCTAACCCTGACCTTATTGCCTTCTTTCAGGAACTCTTTTATATCTTGGATGCGGTAAGAAAGGTCGTGCTCGGATATACTTGGTCGCAACCTTATTTCTTTAACTTCTCCCCCCTTGCGAGCCTTACGGCTTTCCCTTTCCTTGCGGGCTTTTTCGTATAAGAACTTTTCGTAATCCATCAACCTGCAGACTGGGGGGTCGCTATCGGGTGCAACTTCCACCAAATCCAGGTCCTTCTGGTAAGCCAGCCTCAGTGCTTCTTGAATGGGCATAATCCCTATTTGTTTGCCGTCTTCGCCTATGACCCTCACCCTTGGGGCCTGAATTTCATGGTTCACACGGTATTGCGGTTTCACCTAACGCCTTCCCCTCCTTTGCTGATTTTGTTGATACTATAGCATAATTGGCCTTCCAAGTCAAATTGCCTGCATTCTATACGATAAACTTAGAAGCCGGGGCAAGCCTTCTGGCTAGCCCCGGCCCTTCCCGGCTATCGGTTGCGCAGGACCAAGGGGAGGTAAACTTTATAGCCCACATATACCCTTATTGTAGCCGTGCCCCGGTTGCCATCACTGTCTGTGGCGGTGAGGGTGATGTTGTG
>CAZPWR010000162.1:0-3242 GCA_964590555.1 uncultured Anaerolineae bacterium
GATTAAAATCCAGCCAGCGACACTTATTAAAGCCCGGAAGAGGGAAGCGATGGTCGGTTCAGTTTTGGCTGCCTGCATGGCCTTGTTAACGATGGCGATTACCAATTTAAGCGCTATCCAACCGCCTATGAAGAAGGCAATAGCACCAGGCAACCTGGCCAAAAGGAAACCGACCCATTTATCCAACACGGAAAGAAATACGCTTTGCATGGCACACCTCCTGCTTTGTAATGTAATGATGCGGTAAAATGATAGCAAATGATTCGGGAATTGTCCAATTTGGCGCGCACTGAAGTGTGCCCCAAATGAGGCGAGGCTTTCTTGGGCCGTGGCCTTAGGCGTGGCCCTTCAACCGGCATGAAAAGTTTTCCTAACCCCCATTAGCCTTAGGTTTGCCAACATCTTGGGCCCCACTCGTGGCAGGTTTTCTAATGCGGGCAACTTGTCCCTGTTTTGAGTTTTTTGGGGCACATTTCCTACCTTCCCTGGGAGGGAACTAAGCCTCATCCACCCCCAATTTAATGGAGTTACTCCAGTTGGCATGTTGGCTTTGGCTCTCCCACGGATTTTTGATATAATGAAGCAAATTTCGGGAGGAGCACTTTATGGAGGAGCTTTACCCCATGATAAGCGTGGAAGAAGCTTTAGAGAAAGTCCTCTCCATGTTCCATCCCCTGGAGCCTGAAGAGGTGGATTTACTGGATTCTCTGGGCAGGGTTCTGGCTGAGGATGTTTTTGCCGATATGGATATACCTCCTCTGGATAATAGCGCTATGGATGGATATGCTGTTAGAGCTGAGGACACAAGAGGTGCTTCCCCCGAAAACCCCCGTCCCTTGCGTATAATCCACGAAGTTCCAGCCGGATACATAAGTGAAAAAGCTGTTGAGCCTGGTACGGCTATTAGGATAATGACCGGTGCGCCAATCCCACCCGGAGCTGATGCCGTGGTGCGCTTTGAGGATACACGCCGGGAGGGGGATACGATTTATATCCTAAAAGAGGTTAAGCCGGGAGCAGAAATACGCAAGGCAGGGGAAGACGTTAAGAAGGGGGAGCTTAAGCTGCGCAAAGGCACCCTCATAAGGCCCGCTGAAATAGGGATGCTGGCCGCTTTGGGGAAAAAGAGGGTTAAAGTCATCCGCAGGCCCAGAGTGGCCATTTTGGCCACGGGGGATGAATTGGTAGACTTGGGGGAAACCCCAGGGCCTGGGAAAATCCGCAATACTAATACCTATTCCAACGCTGCCCAAGTCATAAAATACGGCGGTATACCGATAATCCTTGGCATAGCCAGGGATAGGAGGGAAGAGCTGGCAGCTAAGTTAAGGGAAGGGATTGAGAAAGGAGCAGATTTAATCCTGACCTCAGGCGGGGTTTCGGTAGGGGATTTTGATTTGGTAAAAGAGGTGCTGGCTGTAGAAGGGGAAATCACCTTCTGGCGAGTAAGGATGAAGCCAGGCAAGCCTTTGGCCTTCGGAGTTCTCAATGGGAAGGATGGGAAAGTCCCGCTACTTGGCCTCCCTGGCAACCCGGTCTCGGTAATGGTCGCGTTTGAGCTTTTCGCCCGGCCAGCTATCCTCAAAATGCAAGGGAGAACTTGCTTGGCGAAGCCGACCATTGAAGCAATCCTCCTGGACGAGATACCACGCAAGGACGATAGGAGGCATTTCGTAAGGGTAATGGTGGAGAAAAGAGGTGATGAATGGTTTGCGCACCTGACCGGAGCGCAGGGCTCAGGCATCCTTACCTCAATGGTTAAGGCTAACGGTTTAGCTATAATACCGGAGGATTGGGAGAAAGCCGAGGCCGGTTCTAAGGTCAAAGTTATGATGCTGGACTGGCCAGAAGAAATGGCTTGCCAATAATCCCTTCGGAGGGGAAAATGCCCCCAAAAATCATTACTTTCAGAATCCCTGGCCCAGAAGAAGTTCTAAAGGCCCAGGGCTTTACACTTCAGGAGATTCAGAAATGCCTTGAGCTTATCCGAGAAAAGTACGGTCCTCCCGACAAGCTCACCCCTGGAGAATACACACTGGAACTGCCCGAAGAAGCTTTACCCCGCCTTTTTACCAATCAAGATGTCATTACCGCCATCTACAGGCTGGCCGAAAGCAAGGGGGAAAATGGCTGGGCCCTTCTCAAAAGAGCTGGCCTCACCCATTTGGTCCAAAATCGCTATGAGCTTTATTCTGGCCCTCCCATAGAAGCCCTCACAGGCCTAACCCCGGAAGAACGCCGGCTCCTGGCCCAAATTCTGGGCATATCTTTACCCCCCATTCCTGAAGAGTTAGAAGCCCCTCCTTTGGTCCAGGTTGGGCCAATCCCCAACTATACCCCCGGAAGGGACGGCAGCCCCATAGACCTCATTGTTATCCATTACACCGCCAGCGGTAGCGCGGAAGGGACCATCTCCTGGTTCAAGAACCCGAGAGCTAAGGTGAGCGCCCATTACGTTGTGGGCAAGGATGGGACAATATACCAAGTTGTTCGGGATGAAGACACGGCCTGGCATGCTGGAATACCCCCAAGGCCTGGCCTTTCGGCAGAGGAAAACCGCTTGCGGGAGGAAAGGGCCAGGATAATCCGCCCCAATCAAAGAGGCATCGGCATTGAGATAGTAAACTGGGGATTTCTCAAGAAGACTGATGGTGGCTTCCTTACCTGGAACGATCGCCCATACAACGGCGAGGTCGTTCAAATCGGGGAAAGTTACTGGGAACCTTACGCCGATGCCCAGTACGAAAGCCTCATCAAGCTTGTCCGTTACCTCTGTCGCAAGCATGCCATTCCTCCCAATTACCCGCCGGAGGGGCCGGGAAACTACCATAAAGATGCTTCTATATTGGCCTCTTTTAGGGGCATTCTTGGGCACTCTGCTTTGGATGATACCAAGCTTGACCCTGGCCCTCACTTTGATTGGGAGAAGCTGGCTGAGGGGCTTTCTGGTTGAGCGATGCGCATCCTCCACGTTTACAAGGATTACTTTCCCGTCATCGGGGGTATTGAAAACCACATCCGCCTATTAGCCCGGGAGCAAGCCCGTCAAGGCCACGAGGTAGTGGTTTTAGTGACGAACCTTGGGCCCAAGACCGAGGAAGAAAACTTTGAAGGGGTCAAGGTGATAAAGGCGGCGCGGCTTACCCAATTAGCTTCAACCCCCCTAAGCTTTTCCTTCTTCCGCTTGATAGGGAAAATCCCGGCCCACGTTGTGCATCTCCACTTCCCCTACCCCCCTGGCG
>CAZPWR010000163.1:0-3897 GCA_964590555.1 uncultured Anaerolineae bacterium
CGGCGATGGCTTCCCAGAAGTGGCCGTGGGGCGGATTCCTGCTGGTTCAGTGGAGGGAGTGGAAGGGGCAGTAGCGAAAATCCTGGCCTACGAAAGCCAGAGCCTTTCCCCCGCCGAATGGCAACAGCGGGCCATCTTATCTGCCGATAATGTCCCTGATGCTGCCGGAGATTTCTTGGGCGTCGCCCAGGCACTGGCCGGAGAACTGCCCGCCGGCATACTCACCCGTACCGTTTACCTCAACGATTACTGTGGCCCGCCAGTCAGCCTTCCTCAACCTTGTCCATCGGCGACCCTTGCTTTGACTACCACCTGGAGCGAGGGGGCTTCGCTTCTCACCTACGTGGGCCATGCGGCAGTGGACCGCTGGGCCCGTGAACTCCTCTTACGCAACACAGAACTGGCAAGCCTAACCGGCACCATCGGACTCCCCTTCCTCATCTCTCTGGACTGCTGGGATGGCTATTGGATGTTCCCGCCCAAGTACCCCGGCTTTACAGATACCCGCTCCATCGGCGAGTGGGCCACCACGGTGCTTACCGACCGGGGGGCGATTGCTGCCTTCGGGCCGGCCGGGCTGGGCGACACCTATGACGAATCCGCCATCGCCGGAGCGATGTACCGGGCGATGTTCCAGGAAGGGAATTTCCAGTTGGGCCCGCTCACGCAGGTGGGCCGGCGGGCATCCAGGACCCATCTGGCCCGCACCTACACCCTCCTGGGTGACCCAGCCCTCTGGCTTCCCTGGTGGAAAGAAATTTCCATCTCGCCCACTTCAGTTACCGTAACCCCCGGTTCCGTCATTACCCTATCCGAGGTGTTCCTAGTTACCGGCACCACCCTGTTCGGGCAGATCTTCCCAGTCACTCCTACCTGGACGGTAGGCGCTGGGGCATTGGATGGGTGGGGTGTCTACACTGCACCAAACATCTTGGTCAATGTCCCCATCACTGCCCACCTTGGCCCTCTTTCGGCAAGGGCTACTATTAAAGTGGGCTTTAACCTCTACTTACCAATTGTTCTGCGCAACTTCCATTGAGGTAGCGATGGAGAAGGCGTGGGTTGAAGTTCTTGAAGGAAACTGGGAAGGTTTGCTGCGCCTGAAGGTTAAAGGGCGTAGCATGCTTCCAACTATCTCGCCCGGAGATTCAATCCTTGTGAAACCGGCGAAGCTGGAAGAATTGGCTCCGGGGGATGTAATCCTTCTCCGGACTAACGGCGGTCTACTTCTGCATCGCTTCCGCGGCCTGACAGCGGATGGCAAACTCTTAACCCAAGGCGATGCCCTCGCTAATCCCGACCCTCTCTGGCCTCCTGAGGCCCTTTTGGGCAAAGCAGTTTGGCTAGAGAGAAACGGCCAATTTAGGCCCATACCTTATCGGCCTCTCATCCTGACCCTGTGGAGATGGCTTCGCTTGGCTCGTTCCTTCCTGCGCATAATTTTGACCCTGGCTTTTCTGGCTTTGCCGGCCTACGCCGCTGTAACTCTGGTCTCCTTTACTGCAGCAGTGGAAGGTCAAGCCGTAGTTTTGCGCTGGGAAACAGCCAGCGAGGTGAACATGCTGGGCTTCTACATCTGGCGCTCAACCTCAGAAAGTGGGGACTACTCCCGCATCTCGGACTTGATTCCTGCAGTGGGGGATATTGTCGGGGCCAATTATCAATTTACAGATGTGGACGTTGAGCTGGGCGAAACTTACTTTTACAAACTGGAGGCCATGGAAATAAACGGGGCCAGTGAATTTTACGGCCCTGTTTCCGTTTATGTCCCTCCTCCTTCTACTCCAACCCCAACCTTTACCCCTACCCCTTCGCCAACTTTTACGCCAACCCCTACCTTTACCCCCACCCCCTCACCAACTTTTACGCCAACTCCCACTTTCACCCCTACCCCCTTGCCCACTCTTACACCAACTCCCATCCCCTCCCCAACCTTTACCCCTACCCCTCTGCCCACCCTCACGCCAACCCCAACCCCTTTCCCAACTTTTACCCCTACTCCTTTGCCTACCCTCACACCAACCCCTTCCCCAACCTTTACCCCCACTCCAACTTCCACTCCAAGCCCAACCCTGCCGCCCACCTCTGAGTCGCCTGAAGCTCAACCCACTACCCCTCTTGTTACCGCAACTTCACTCCCGCTCACTTCTCCTATCTCCATTACTCCAATGCCAACTTTGCCCAAGTCGCCAACAGTTGCCTTGGCTGCAAAGCCAGTTAAAACACCCTCCACTTGGCCTCAGGCTGGATCAGGCCAAGGGGAGAGTTCAGTCCAATTCTGGCTCATAGGAGTGGCCCTTGCCCTTGGAGGGGGCATAGGCCTTGGCCTAATCATTTGGGGAGCAATTTTGCTAAGGCGATCTTCAGGATGAGGTTGAGGTGGTGGGCGATTGCCTTGGCTTCGGTTTTGCTTATTTCCACTTGCGCTTCCCCTCCCCCAAAAGCGGGGCAAGGGACCTGGTTTCTGGGAGTGGAAAGAGGCGGGGGATACTGGCTGGGACCGGAGGCATTATTAGAGCTGGGCTTTGACCCTTCAGCGGATTCCTTCCCGCTGCTTTCAATCTCCTTTGCAAACCATCAAATACCGATTTTGCCCCAGAAGACGCCTTCAGGCTGGGGCTTTTTCTTTTATGCCCCCCACCAACCTACCCGCTATTCCAACCAGACCCTTTTCCGCTTGGAGAAAGGCCTCACTCCTTCCATCATCCCCTGCCCAGAGAAAATGGTCTCCTCTTCAGAGACCGTTCCTTCCCAAAGCGCTATCGTCTCACTCCACCTTGAAGAGGATAACCGCTACCTTCCCCAAGCAGAGGCCGAAATCCCATGGCTTTGGGCACCCCTCTACGCCCCAGGAGCTCTAACCCTCACCATCAACCTGACTGAAGCTATCCCCGGGCCGGTTACAGTTACCTTGCGCCTCTGGAGCCATTCCTCCTTCCCTCCAACCCCTGACCACCACTTGCGCCTCTGGTGGGATGGTCGCCTCGTCGGGGAATGGGAGTGGGATGGGAAGGGAATGAAGGAATTTGAGGTTGGGTGGGAAGAGGAAGAACCTCTCGGCACGCATTCCCTTGTCCTGGAAAACCTCCTTCCCGAAAAGGTAGAGGCCTCAGTTATCTGGATTGATTCCCTGAAGATCGCTTGGCAACGTAAGGTCGAGGTTGACGGAAGCGAATGGGAAGCTATAGGGCGGAGTTTAAAGGTTGAAGGGGTTCTGTCCGGTGCCTACGCTTTTGACATAACCGATCCCTTCCGCCCTCAGGGCTGCCCCATCCCGCCTGATGGCATCATATCCACTTCTCCTGGACACCGCTATTGGATAGGAATCCCTTGGGAAGCCCCAGCTCCGAAGGAAATAAGGCCGGCAAAATCCCTCAACTTGGAGGAATTCTCGGGCGTTGAATATCTGGCTATTGCTCCACCTAATTTTCACAAAGCCCTTCTGCCCCTGTTGGAGCATCGCCGAAAGGAAGGGCTAAGGGTTGGCCTGGCTGACCCTCAGGCTATCTACGATTCCTTGGGCGATGGGAGGCCATCTCCGGAAGCCATCCGAAAATTTGTGATGGGCCTTCCATCTCTGCGCTACTTGCTTCTTGTAGGGGATGCCTCTTCTGAGCCTGAGTATAATAGCGGGGCTTTGCGCGTTGTTGCCCCTTTCACACGCACCTCAGTCCTTGGCGAAACCCCTGCCGATATCCTCTTGGGGATGGAGCAAGCGGGCAATGTAAAGGTTGCCGTAGGCCGTTTCCCAGCTTCCTCTCCGGAAAACTTCGCCCTTATGGTGGAAAAAACCCTGCGTTGGGAGAAAGGGTTAAGCAGACCGATAGCTTTGCTGCTTTGGGATGATGAGCCTGAATTCCAAACTGCAGCGGGAGAAGCAGTCCGCCTGCTTGAACC
>CAZPWR010000164.1:0-3967 GCA_964590555.1 uncultured Anaerolineae bacterium
CCTTCCCCGAAACCTTCATTAACGCCTTCTCAAAAACTTCCAATAAAAAGCCGTATAATCGGGCGGGTTGCTCCTACTTTACAAACTCCAGCGAGCCATTCAGAGTTTCCTTTTTGGGTTCAACCGAGTGCTCAGCTAACCATTGGGGAAATCGTAGTTGCGGAATCCCCCGATAGTACCACAAAAGTAGTGGGGGTAGTTCGGGAGTTAAGCTCTTCTACTACCCTTCGTAGCCCAGTAGAGCATTTCTTTGCTTGTGATCTGGGGACACCGGAAGCAGAACTGCCTACAGACATACCAGTTGTCTTAACAGGGAAGGCCGGAATTTTGTGGCGTTCCGATAAGCGCTTTGCACCCCCGGAAAAAGATTGGCCTTTAAGACGGGCTACACCTGAAGAGATACGACGGGCCCTTTCGGGAGAAGTGGAATCAGACTATGCTGTTCCTGCTGGATTCATCCGCGCCTTTGACGAACAAGGGCAAGCTGTTTGGGTACCTGTTGATATGGATTTACGCTGGTTGGCAGGCTACGAATCCGGCCATGTTAACATTGCCGGAATCTCCGGAGTAGCAGCCAAGACCAGTTATGGGCTATTCTTGACTATGGGTCTATTAGCGGCAGCCTCGCGGCAAGGTTCAGTCCGCGAAAAAGAAGGAGGCTTAGCGATTGTAGCTTTTAACGTCAAAGAGGTAGATCTTCTCTACTTGGAAAATTGTATGTACTGGGACAAAGCCCCTGAAGTTTTTGCTGATGAGCTGGAAATGTGGAAGATTTTCCAAAGAGAGTATTTGGAAAGAAACAATCCAGCAGAACTATTGCAAAAACCCAAGTATCAAGCCCCAGGACAAGGAGAAGAGGTAGGTAGCTTGCGCCGAAAAGGAGTCATGGCCTTCCGTTATGGTTGGCAAGACATCAGAAGCCCTGAGGCAGCTATAGCCTTTTATGCATTATTTAACCCGGACGATTTAGACGATAAAATGGTCACAGCTATCGAAGCGGCTTTGGCAGAGACAAAAGCCAGAAATTGGGAAAGTTTGTTGAGCCGGATTCAAGAACTACTCAAAGAAACAGGAAAACCCAGAGGAGAGACATGGATACAGTGGGGCGACAGCAGCCACCATCCAGCTACCCTCCATAAGCTTTATAATCGCTTGCGAGCCATTGAAGAAGCTATGGGTCTTATGTTGGAGCGTAAAAACCCCCATGGAGAACCTTTGGTTGTAGAACGCTTGTCGCCTGGGGATTTTATGGTAATTGACATCACTCGGCTAGGGGATCGGGCACGGCGTTTCCTATTCTTCCGTTTGATAAATGACCTCCAAAGGAAATTAGAGGAGCGCAAAACGGAGCAGAATGTTGTCTTCCCCGGACGAGTGGTGGTCTTCGTGGATGAACTTAACATTTTTGCTCCCGCTGGGGGTAGCCATCATCCCACCAGAGAACGGTTGGTTCATATAGCTGCTCGAGGGCGCAGCGTCGGCCTTACCCTTTTAGGAATGCAACAATTAGCTAGTAGGGTGGACGATGAAGTTTTGGCTAATACCTCGACTTTGGTTGTTGGGCGGGTGCATCCGGCCGAGCTCTCTAATTCTGCCTATGCTTGGGTACGAGCGTGGCGAGATCAAGTGATGGCTTTACCCACGGGGACCATGCTTGTAAGCCACCCTCTGTGGCGGGAACCAATAATGGTACGATTCCCCAGGCCTCTGCATCTTTTAGCTGAAAAAGCTAGGAAAGCACGGGAAATTTTGAAATGGATGCAATGAGGGTTGTAGTCCTTCCATTCCAGAATGAAGTTCACCAACTATTTACTGATTTTGCCGAAGAGGAACGGTACCAGCCTCCAGCTATGGATTTAGAACCCCCAGCACTCCACAAGTTAGAGGAAGGCAAGTGGTTTCCTCTCCCTTCAGAAAATGAAATACCATCAAATTTATATTTTGTTGGTTTTTTGGACGGAGTCCAACGCACCGTGCTTGTAGGACTATTGCGGGCTCGGAACGGAGCGAACGTGCCTTTGTATTTAGCTCGTGTGGCAGCAGGGGTATTAATTAGAGAAAGGACGGAACCGCGAATAGGCCCAGTTCGGGCTTGGAACATATTAGTAGCTCCTTTTCGTGCAGTTGGAGAAGAACCTGAAAGGCTGGTAGAAGCTTTGTGGCAACAAGGATGGCCAGCGTGGACAGGACGAGAGGCTTTCGGGATTGGGCGAGAACCTAGGATTCTGCGTGAATTATTAGGGCCAGAATTACCTTGGATATTGGCCGATACCAGTGTTATGGGACTTTCGGAAGAGCCTAGTCGTAATTTAATCTCCACCGCTGACTTATGGCGGGAGCGTCAAATCCGAGCCCGTGCCCAAGGGAGGATTGCCCACTTACGCCAAGTCCTGGAATTACTGTTATTGCTAGCTGTTCGCTTCCCTGAACTGGGATTGCTGGAAAAGGAGGAAACCATTGCGCCAGAGGCGCCAATCTTGGTAGACGGCCCATTATTGTTGTCTACCCGCCGACGACGTTGGTTGCCGATTTTCTTGGATCGCATGGGAAAGCGTATAGGAGAAGAGGAGCTGGAACAACAATTGCTTAAAGATAGTGTAGGGTTAGTAAAAAGCCACCGCTTAAGCCCTCCTGACCCGGCTGCTGTCTTGGGATTGCCAGAAGGATATCGTTCAGCCTTTTTGGCTTTTGAGCAAGAAGTGGATGTCCACGGGCGTAACTTACGGGAAGATATGGAGGCGGAAGAAGACCATCAGTACCCCAGATGGCATGTTACTGCTTATATACGTTTGCGCCGACGACCAAATAGTGATTTGGCCGGCTTAGTCCGGATTGATATGCTACGGCCAGAACCAGAACGAGGCCCAGGGCCTCTTTCTCCAACAGAAGAAGAGGAACTTTCTTGGCGAGCTGCTTCCGTTTATAGGGAACGAAGGCCATGGTTACCTGGTGATCGGGATCAACCATTCCCTATTACTTTGCTGGAGAAAATGCTTCATGCTCAGTTGCCGCCCCCTATGGTCTTAGCCAATATGCTCCGTTTAGAACATAAGTCCCCTTCTTAAAAGGGCCTCATCATTGTGTCTATAAAATTAAGCGCCAGCAAACGAGCAAGGCGCATGACAGTGTAAAGGCCGGTAAACTTTACACCCCTAAGTTTTTCCCACAAGCTTTTTAAGGGGGAAGCCTCACATTTTGTCAAAGTCGTTTCCACTACCTGGTAACGATCTCTTGGCGCAAGCACGGGAAAAGTTTGCCGCTCTTTCAATTGTCTGCTATACTGAAAATGCTCTGCAAATAAGGAGATTGTCAGATGAATTCGCTGATTGTCCGTATTGGGCGGCGAGGGCAGGTAACTCTCCCGCGCGTGCTTCGGCGGCAACTGCGCCTGCGGGCGGGGGATCGGATCGCTTTCATTCCCTTTGGCGACCGGTTCCTCCTGCAGCCTCTGGGGAAGACCCTTTTGGACCTGCGGGGGAGCGTTCCCGTGGAAGGCCCCCAGGACTTTGACGAACTCCGTCAGCAGGCCATCGCAACGCACGCCCAGAGGGTAGCGTCGGATGAACCCTGAACGGTTGTTCGCGGATACCAACCTTTTCCTCCGCTACCTCACCAACGACATCCCCCAACAGGCGGACGCAGTGGAAACGCTGCTGCGCCGGGCGGCCGCAGGCGAGGTTACTTTTGCAGGGCAACTGTGAGCATTTGCCCTACAAAGATGGCCAGCGCCAACAGGAAGAGGCCGATGCCGACATCTATAACCAGGATGACAACTTGCGCTGGTGCCAGGCCGGGCTGGCGGAACATGTAGAACTGGACAGCCGTGAAGGCCAAGGTGGAGCCCGCCAGCACGCCCCACCCGACCAGTTGTCGCAGCCAGCCCCGCGCCCCTAAATGGTCTACCACCAGGCGAAGGTGGTGATGGTGATTCCGGCAATGATGAGGGGCATGGCCACCCGATACGCCC
>CAZPWR010000165.1:0-6928 GCA_964590555.1 uncultured Anaerolineae bacterium
GTTTGATGCCAATCTTCTTGAGGTAATCGGCGTTTACTTCGCAGTTGCGAATGCGGAAATCGGAGGGCTGGGGCATAATGAGGGGGACTTCAAAGCCTTCGGGGTAGCCAGCCTGGGCCAGAAGTTGGCGAGCTTTCTCCGGATTGTAGGGGTATTTATCGGTCAGATCCACGTAGAACGGGGTTACGGGAGGCATGTGGCTTCCGATGGGCGCTCCCTGTCCCCACTGGGCCGCCTCAATCACGCCCTTCTTGTCCACAGCGTAGGAGATAGCCTGGCGCACTTCTTTCTTGTTGAACGGCTCACGGGCGTTGTTTAGGGCCATTATGTAAATTCCATTAGCAGGAGCCTGGATTAATTTAATCTCTGGGTTCCCCTTGAGCTTCTCCACTTCCTGCGGTGGGACCTGATCCACTACATCCACTTCGCCAACCTTGAGGGCTGTCAGTTTTGAGGCTGGGTCGGGCATTATCTTGAAAATGACCGCATCCAGGTAAGGCTGGTCCTTTATGAAGTAATCGGGGAAGCGTTCAAGCTTTACGTGGCTGTCGGGAACCCACTCCACGAAGCGGAAGGGGCCAGTCCCTACTGGGTGATTGCGCAGGTCCTTTTCCTCCACCGGAACTATTGCTGCCCAGCCGTAGGCCAGGTTTGAGAGGAAAGCAGCTTGAGGCTCCTTGAGCTGGAAGATGACAGTGTAATCGTCCGGGGTTTCAATGCTCTGGATTACAGCGTAATCTTTGGCCCTTGGGGCTTTGGTCTCGGGATTGAGGATGCGCTCAAATGAGGCTTTTACATCTTTAGAGGTCATTTCCCGGCCGTTGTGGAACTTCACCCCTTTGCGCAGGTAGAAGGTCCAGCGGAGGCCATCTGAAGAAGCCTCCCATTTTTCGGCAAGGCCGGGCACGATGTTGCCCTGCGGGTCGCTCTCCACCAGGGTATCGTATAGGCTTTTGGCTACTTCAAATGTGACGGCAGCTACGGTTTTGTGGGGGTCAAGGCCATCGGGGTTGGCGGATATAGCTACAACTAAGGTTCCGCCCCTGACCGGACCGGCTTTAGGGGTAGGTGTTGGGGTAGGGGCCGGGGGGATGGTTGGAGCGGGGGTTGGGGTAGGAGTCTTAGCCGGGCCAGCGCAGGAAGCGACCACAATTAGGAATAGGGTTGCCAGAAGCATACCCTTTCTCATGATACACCTCCTTTGATGTAGATTACCACCGGTGGGGCTACGCAGGAGGATTTTTCCCCGTCCCGGTTAGGCTCCTAATCCGGGCGGCAAAACTTCAAGTTTACCTCACCCCCTGCTCACCGCCATAAGGTCGGTGGCAATAAAATTATAGCACGAATTGAGCGGGGTGACAAATTAAGGTAATCCTTGGCCAAAATTCTAAGCGAACGCAGTTAATAGCAGCTCTCCGGGCTTGGAGTAGGGGTAGGCGTGCTACCAGGCTGGAGAGTCCCGCCACCTCCTCCACTGCCGCCAGGGCCACTTAAGCAGCAAGCCCAAGTGCCACCGGCATTCTCACAACAATAAGTGGTCACGCAGGGTATGCAGCCCTGGGCCTTGGCTATTTACTAAGGCCAAGATTAGGAAGAGGATTAAGGCACAGGCTGCGGCAATGGCTCTATGCGCCAACCTTTTATCAGCCATCTCGCCCCCTCCTTCTCAAATTCAACAATGAAGACCACTCCATAAGGAGTATCGGAGTAGACTTTATCTCTCCCCACCCTTAATACGCATGGGGCAATTTTCTTCAAGGCCTCACAGCTCTTCTGGTCAAAAACGACCATCCCCTTGAACTCAAGGGCGGCTTGGACAGCTGTGCAGTGGTTCTGGTCTGAACACCTTATCGGATTTTCAGGCCCAAGCGCCCTTATTTTAGGGGCTAACAATCCCGAAGCCCAATCAGCGAGTTCCTTGGTGGTGTATTGACGGAAGCGTTTTTTAGCCCCCTCAAAATCGTATTTTCGCAGCGTTTCGTCATCCTTGTCTTCTACAATGTATAGGGCAAGGAGGGCGTTGAAAGCTTCCCTTATCTTCTTCTCCTCTTCTGGTGGTGGGGCAAGGTATTCTTCCCCAGTTATCGGGTCCTTAACCTTCTTCCATACCCCTGGGGTCGGAGTCGGCGTGGAGGTCGGGGTCTGAGTCGGCGTAGGCGTTAATGTCGGGGTTGGTGTCCACGTCGGCACCGGGGTGGAAGTCCATGTCGGCGTAGGAGTCAACGTTGGGGTTGCTTTTGCCCCAAGCATGGCCCCTTGCCCAGCGCAGGCTGCAAGGGCCAGCACGAGGAAAACCGATACCGCCAGCCACCCGGCTGGCTTGAGCTGCAATCCCCTTTCTCCCTTCACCTTTTCCCCTCCTTTCCACCGGCTTTAGAAGCCCAAATAGATTTTATTTCCGCGGCAAACTTTGCCAATCGGGCTAATCTATTCCCACTCTATCGTAGCTGGAGGCTTGGAGGTTATGTCGTATACGACCCTGCCTACTCCGGGCACTTCGTTGGTTATGCGGCTGGAGATTCGGGCCAAGAGGTCAAAGGGGAGGCGAGCCCAGTCAGCCGTCATGCCATCTGTGGATAGGACCGCCCTTATGGCTACAACGTAATCGTAGGCTCGGGCATCACCCCTTACCCCAACCGTCCGCAAAGGGGTGAGCACGGCAAAGTATTGCCAAAGTTGCTCGGCTAAGCCAGCCCTTTCCACTTCCTCGCACAAGATAGCATCGGCAGCCCTGAGGATTTTGATGCGCTCAGGGGTTACTTCTCCAAGGATACGGACGGCAAGGCCTGGGCCAGGGAAAGGCTGGCGGTAGACTATTTCCCTGGGCAATCCCAAGGCGATGCCTACTTGGCGCACTTCGTCTTTGAACAGGAAGCGCAGGGGCTCTATTAGCTCAAATGGCATGCTTTCCGGAAGCCCCCCTACATTGTGGTGGGTTTTGATGCGAGCGGCTGCTTTGCCTGTGGGGGAAGCCCTGGATTCTATAACATCGGGGTAAATGGTCCCTTGGACGAGGTAGCGTATTTGGCCGATGCGCTGAGCTTCTTCGGCAAAGACCTTTATGAACTCCTCCCCTATTATGCGCCTTTTCTCCTCCGGGTCTGTGACCCCCTTGAGCTTCTGGAGAAACCTATCACTGGCATCCACTACCCTGATATCGGCCTTTACAGTCTTTTTCAGTGCGCTTACGACTCTATCCTTTTCCCCTTCCCTCAGAAGGCCATGGTCCACAAAGATGCAGTGGAGCCTTGGTCCGATGGCCTTGGCAACCAAGGCTGCGGCTACGGTGGAATCAACCCCGCCGGAAATTGCTGCTACTGCCTCATCTTCCTTGGCTTTTTCCCGTATGCGCTCCACGCTCTCTTCAATGAAAGAGCTTGCGGTCCAGGATGGGCTTAGGTTGCAAACTTTGAAGAGGAAATTGGCGATTATCTCTTTGCCCAATGGGGTATGGACTACTTCGGGATGGAATTGGAGCCCGAAAATGGGCAAACGCTTGTGGGCGATGGCGGCGAAGGGGGAATTTTCCGTCCTGGCCAGAGTTACAAAATCGGGAGGGAGTATCTCAACCCTGTCGCCATGGCTCATCCACACCTGGAATTTGGGAGGCATTCCGAGGAAGAGGGGTGATGGGTTCAACACTTCAAGTGTAGCAGGGCCGAACTCTTTCTTAGGAGCAGGAGCAACCCTCCCCCCGAAGGCTTGGGCTAAAAGCTGCATCCCATAGCAAATGCCCAGAACAGGGAGTCCGCTCTCTAAGACGTACGGGGGTAAGGACGGAGCTCCCTCCTCGTAAACGCTGGCCGGTCCTCCTGAAAGGATAAAAGCGGCTGGGGAAAGGCTCATTGCTTCTTCCTTTGGCGCATCCCAGGGGATGAGCTCGCTATAGACTTGGCATTCCCGCACCCTGCGGGCTATTAGCATGGCATATTGGGAGCCGTAATCCAGGATCACCACCGTCTTTCTACTCATACCAAAGCTCCCTTACCTCTTCGCCTTGAGCGCCGGAGCCCAGGATGACCATAAGGCGTATCCTCGCTTTCTGCCCGTTCAAGTGGTGGGCAAAGAGCACCCCAGCGGAGGAAAGGTCCTTGTAAGCGCCGGGGTAACCGTAGGGGTCGTATATGCCTCCGGCTGGGCACCTTGAAGCAATGACCACAGCTACACCTTCGCTGATAGCTTCCCTTATCGTAGGCATCCACCACGGAGGGACTCTTCCCGCTCCCATTCCTTCAACCACTACGCCTTTTGCTCCGCTTTCCAAGGCAAAACGCAGGAACTCATCACCCATCCCAACCCCAAGCTTTATTAGGTAAACCTTTTCCTCCAGCTCTCGGAACGGGATTATCTTCCGGGTTATGCCCCAAGCGAAGGTTATCTTTTCCCCGTCCACTCTCCCCATAGGCCCCCAGCCGGGGGAAACAAAAGTAGCAGTGCTAAGGGTATGGCTTTTAGTCACGTAGCGAGCAGCATGGATTTCATCGTTCATGACCACCATTGCCCCGCGGCCTCTTGCCTGCGGAGAGGAAGCTGTCCTCAAAGCGGCCAAGAGGTTAGCCACCCCCTCGTAGCCTGCCTCCCCCGCCGTCCTCATCGCCCCGGTAAGGACTATCGGTTTTTCGGAAGGAATTGTGATATCCAAAAGGTAAGCGGTCTCTTCCATGGTGTCGGTCCCGTGGGTTATGACAACTCCTTCAACCTCTTCCTTGTTGACGAGGTTCTGGACCCTATCCCGCAAGCTTTGCAGGGTTTGCAAGGTAAAGTGAGAGCTGGGCAAATTGCAGTGTTCTTCAACGATTATCGGTGGGAACCCTTCCGGTAATTGGGAGAGGAAATCCTGGGACGTGAGGGTAGGGATTGCTCCTTGCCCTTTGGCCTGCTCCTTCATCGCGATTGTTCCGCCGGTAGTGACAAGAGCTATAGCCATAATCTTTCCCTCGGAGCTTTTTGAGGAATTATATCACTTAGGCAAGTGAAAGCAAGGCATGCTATACCTCCCGCACGCCGGGGAAGGGGTTGGCTCATGTTCAGCTACGGAAGTCCAGAATCCAGCGGACCAAGTTAATCAGGATTAGGAGCGCCCCCTCCCAGCGGGAAATTACCCATCCGGTGCGCATCAAAAAAACGACCACTAAGAACACCATCCCGGCCAACACCAACAGACTACTGTAAACACTGGGGTCTACCGTCATCGGGCGGATGGTAGCGGCCAGGCCCAACACTCCCAACAAGTTGAAGATATCGCTGCCGATAAGATTGCCGGCCGAAATCCCGTGCCGGCCGCGGATGGCGCCCACCAGAGAAACGGCGAACTCTGGCGCCGAAGTGCCTGCCGCTACGATGGTCACACCGATAGCCCAATCCGAGACCCCGATGATGTAAGCTAAGGCAACTGCCGCTTCCACCAAGAAGTGTCCTCCCCCGATGACCAACACCAGCCCAGCCAATAGGCGAGGAATATCGTACCAGCGAAACTCGCCAGCGGGGACTTCCTCTACAGACTCTCGGGAAAACAGAAGGATCCCCACGTAGAGGACCAGCAGAGCCAGCAAAAACATCCCCTCCCATCGGGCAATGTATAGGTCACGGAAAAACAGGAGCAACAGTAGGCTGAGTGCGATCAACATACCCCCATCGCGCACCACCATCGTACGCGATGTAGCAATAGCTCGCACCACAGCTACACCCCCAAGGATAAACCCCATATTGAAAATGTTAGAACCTATCACATTGCCGACAGAGATGTTCCCTTGGCCCTTGAGCGCGGCCCCCACAGTGACGGCAAATTCCGGCGAAGAAGTGCCAAGTGCAACAATGGTCAATCCAATCACCAGTTCGGACAACCCTAACCGTCGGGCAATCCGGGCTGCCGATTCCACTATCCAAACCGCACCCCACCACAAAACCAAAGCGCTTATGAGGATAATCAAAGCGTTGGAGACGACAGCCAACATCGCCTATCTCCTCCCGCTATAAGTCTGGTTGATTATACCAAGCTATGAAGAAAAGCAAAGTCGTTTCGGTTTATGGCCTGGCGTGCATTTGGTGCTTTTTGCGGTATAATATCCTTAGGGAGGACTTACATGGAAGAGATACAAGACATTTTAAGCACCGTAAAGTCTCCTGAGGACGCTGAACTCATCCAAAGGGCATATGAGCTGGCTAAAGTCGCCCATGAGGGTCAGACAAGGGCCTCGGGCGAGCCTTACATTACCCATTGCTTGGCTGTTGCGCGCATCTTGAGCGATTTGCGCCTGGACCCCGCTACAATCGCCGCTGGCCTCCTCCACGATGTCGTTGAAGATACTATCTTGGACATTGAAGACATCAAAGCCGAATTCGGAGAAGAAATTGCCAACTTGGTTGACGGAGTAACCAAACTAAAAAAGCTTGATGAATTGGACAAGAAGGGCTCAAAGGAAAGCAGGGCCTACGAGCAAGCCGAGAGCATCCGCAAGATGTTCCTGGCCATGGTGGACGATGTCCGCGTAGTCCTCATAAAGTTGGCCGATCGCCTTCACAACATGCGCACCCTCGGTTCTCTACCGGAGGAAAAGAGGAAGAAGATTGCTCAGGAAACACTGGAGATATATGCCCCGCTGGCCAACCGACTTGGAATATGGAAGATAAAGTGGGAACTTGAGGACTTGGCCTTCCGCTACCTTGAGCCGGAAAAGTATTACGAGATAGCCCGCAAGCTGGAGCAACGCCGCCTGGACCGGGAAAAGTTCATAAATCAAGCCATTGAAATCCTCAAGAACCACCTGGCCAAAGCCGGAATTGAGGCCGAAATAACTGGACGCCCCAAGCACATCTACAGCATTTACCAGAAAATGAAGCGCAACAACGTTGCCCTTGACCAAATCTATGACCTCTACGGCATCCGGATTATAGTCAAAGAGGTCAGAGATTGCTACGCCGCTCTTGG